>JAFLCC010000012.1 GCA_017302835.1 Deltaproteobacteria bacterium
TGTTTATACTTTGGAATTAAATTGAAATCTGGACCTGTTAAAACTTAAAGTCTTACTTTAAGTAAAAGTTGAAATTATCTAAACCTAGTTTTCCACATATTTCCCACTAATTTTAGAAAGTTCCCACCCCGTTGTAAAACAAGAACTAACGATGATTATAAATTGAAGTGTGAATAAAAAAACTTTTTTCACCGTAAAGGACCATCGGAAAGTTTCTCTTCAAACTCAAGCTAAGTTTGTTTCAGAATGGGATTTTCTCATCATTATGAATAAAAATTTAACTCATTTATCAAAATGTGTTTCAAAAAAACGAGTCAAAATGAGCATAAACCAAGAGTGTAACTTTGGGTGCTTAGGCTTTAAACTTTATCTGATCAAGAATAAATTTAGCATGTCCAGCCAAGGAGATCTTGCGAAACTCGCCGATAATTTTCTGATTCTCATCAAGAATAAAAGTGCTCCTTTCAATTCCCATATATTTTTTCCCATACATATTTTTTTCTCGGATCACATCAAAAGCATCACATAACTTCCCATCCTCGTCAGCCAGCAGGTCAAAGGGAAAGTTGTACTTACATTTAAATTTCTCGTGGGAAGATACGGAGTCTTTTGAAACACCTAAAATAACTGTATTTTCTTTTTGAAAATCCTTATGAAGACGTGAAAACTCTTGCCCTTCAAGAGTGCAGCCAGGAGTGCTATCCTTGGGATAAAAATATAAGACTACTTTCTTCCCTTTAAGGCTTTCCAATGTGACTTCTTTATTTTCTGAATTTTTTAAAGCAAAAGAGGGACAAAGTTTATTTAACAAAGTTCCCTGGGCAGGAACGACTGTCCTTACTGACTTGGTAGACTCATCTGGCTTTGATTTTTTCGAGGTTTTAACTACATCCGTAGCTATAGGTTTAACTACGGCTTTAGCTGTAGGCTTAGGCTTTGGTTTTGCGATAGCTTTTTGTTTCACTTCGTTTTTTTTAGCAGCTTTCGGTGTCTTTGCAGTTGTTTTTTCTATGGTTTTTTTAGCAGCATTTGGTGCTTTTGTAGATATTTTTTTAGCAGTTTTTTTTGCAGTTTTTTTCTTTGCCATGTGATTTCCTTTTTCTTACCTTGTGTAAGGTGTTTGATTATCCTGTTCCTTTAATTCAATCATATCTGGTTCAGATTGTTTAACTTTTTTTTCATCCTCTCTTGGAGAAATGGGCTCCCCTTCGCTGTTAACTTTTATAGGTAGTTCCGAACTGGAAGGATCCACACTGGGAGGAGCCACGCTATGTGGATTCGCCTGAATCGCCGGAGAAATTGTTTGAGTCGCTTGAGGCTTTGTTTTATCTACCTCATCCGCATCTGGCCTGATTTTTGTTTCCTTAATGGTAATTTTACCACTCACCGGCACCGTGACTGAAAGTTTTGAATAGGGCAACAGGTTTTTCAAAACCTGCCCTTCAAGACTTATTGTTGGCTTGGCATCTTTATCGTAAACAAACTGAGACAACTCGATGACCTCATCCTTTCTGGAAACTTTAAATGAGGAGCATTCCATCCTTTTTAAAAAAAACAAAGGCGTTATTGTCAAATCACAATCAATACGAGGTGCTACCAGAGAGGCACTCAGTCCGATGCTATCAGCATAGTTTTGCCCATAAAAAACGGTTTTAATTTGCAAGGGACCTAAGACACTCACCTGAGCTAACAAATCAGGAGTTCGGTATTTTTGACAGTACTCAAAAACTTGAAAATACTTTTCAAAAACTTTCAGTTCGTAGACGTCGCATTGGTGCCTACTTTTATCTTTTAATTTAATTTTCTGGTATTGATTTTTAGCCCTTAAGACTTTTCCATAAAGTGTTTTGTTAAATAAGGGCCGATCTCCCGTGAGTAACCACACAATTTCTTTCTGAACGTCATCAGCCTCCTGAAAAACATAGGTCCATTTCTTATTCTCAAGAAGCTCTTTGGCCGTCATTATCTTAGAATCCAATTTTGCTGGCTTTGCTCTCTCATCTATTTTAGTTGCCTTAGTTGCCAAAGAAAAAACACCCATTATTAGATAAATTAACAAATAAGAGATGGGAAGGTTCTTTTTTTTATAGACAAACAACTCTAGCACTTTAAAATAGTACCAACAGAATTTGAATAAAAAAAGGAGTATTTGTGATAAGTACAACAAACAAGGATACAACCCTGCCTTCTTTGACTAATGACCCATGGAGAAACCAATACCCCTCAGCCGTCCCAAAGCACATAAACCTTTCTCTGTATAAAAATATTCCCGAGGTCTTTGATGAAGCTGTTTCAAAATACGCCCATAAAAAAGCCTTTAGTAATTTCTCCACTACTTTAACTTATTCTGATTTAGCTAAACATGTTAATCAGTTTGCCTCTTTTCTTCAACATGAACTTAAACTTAAAAAAGGAGATAGGATTGCGATTCAAATGCCGAACGTCTTGCAGTACCCCGTGGTCTTGTTTGCCTCTTTGAAAATAGGTCTTATTGTCGTCAACACCAACCCGCTCTACACGGCCTACGAAATGAAACATCAATTTAAAGATTCCGGAGCCAAAGCCATCGTTATTTTAAAAAATTATGCTCATTTATTAGAGGAAATTATAAAAGACACTTCTATTGAAAGCGTTATCCTGACCGAAATTGGCGATATGCTTTCCTTTCCCAAAAATATCATTCTCAATTTTATCATTAAGTATATTAAAAAAATGGTGCCCTCCTACCACCTTCCTCAATCCTACGATTTTCTTCAAACCCTAGAGATTGGTGCCCTCAACGAAGTGACCCCTACAGATATAAGCCAAGAAGATATTGCCTTTCTTCAATACACGGGGGGCACTACAGGTATTTCTAAAGGTGCGATGCTCACCCACAAGAACATGATTGCGAATATGCTTCAAATTGCCAATTGGATGCTACCAAAACTCAAAAAGGGGGAAGAAATCGCCCTCACCCCTCTACCGATGTATCATATCTTTTCCCTTACGGTGAATTGTCTTTCCTTTATGCGATATGGGGCAGAAAATGTTTTGATTACCAATCCTAAAGATATTCCCTCTTTTATAAAATTAATGCGCTCAAGTCACTTTACCCTTCTATCTGGAGTGAATACCCTGTTCAATGCACTTATGAACCATCCTGGTTTTGAAAAAATTAATTTCTCAAAGCTTAAAATTACTGTCGCAGGAGGAATGGCCTTACAAAATGCTGTTTGTGAAAAATGGCAACGCTTAACAAAATCAAAACTCGTTGAAGGCTACGGCCTGACGGAATCTTCACCCGTGGCCTGCTGCAATCCCATTGACGGAACTGATAGAACCGGAACCATTGGTTTGCCTTTACCAGATACATGGATCAAACTTATTGACGAAGATGGAAATGAAGTTCGTGAAGCGGGAGAGGTCTGTATCAAGGGCCCTCAAGTTATGAAGGGCTATTGGCAAAGGCCCGATGAAACAGATAAAGTTCTGGACAATAATTTCTGGCTTAAAACGGGAGATATCGGAAGTTATGACGAAAAATATTTTATTAAAATTATCGATCGAAAAAAAGATATGATTTTAGTTTCTGGTTTTAATGTCTATCCCAACGAAGTCGAAGACGCCCTAGCCAGCCATCCTGGAATTCTTGAAGTGGCCGCCATTGGGGAACCCAGCGAAACTTCCGGAGAAGTAGTCAAAGTAGTTATTGTCAAAAAGGATCCAAATTTAACAGAGCAAGAAGTGATTGACCATGCTAAGACCAAACTAACTAATTACAAGATACCCAAAATCGTAGAATTTAGATCCGAATTGCCAAAAACCAATATCGGAAAAATTCTACGACGGGCATTGCGATCTAAAAAAGCCTAAGCTTTTTTAGCCCAAGAATTGCAAATTCCTTTGCCGGCAACTAAGGCCTTAGGAAATATAGTGCAAGTCCCAGCTGCTTCGTCTTTTCCATCGATCTTTTTATTCCCTACATTTTTGTAAAAGCTGCAGTTGTCACAGAAACGCTTTTCCCATGGCAAACCCTTGTCGGTTTTCTTATCAGTCTTGGTATCCTTTTCAGCATTTGCATGGCTGTGATGGTAAGCCATCGCTAGAGCCAAATCTTTTCCAGGAACAACTACTGGCCAATCAAGCTGACTTCCACCCGCCGCCGCCGCAGGAGCGTCGCCTCGTCTTTTTTCTTGTCCAAAAGCTGTATTCATCAAAGCAGGTCCAGCAATAAGACTCACCCCGGTAGCCTGGGCAAATAATTTTAAAAAACTTCGTCGTGAATTATTTTGTTTATTTTCCATACCTTGTCCTTTTTTTGTTGTTGTTTCATCGAGTATTCTCTTTCATTTTCAATTGGTTTTCAATAAGATTTTTACTTTTTCTTTACAACACTTTATTCTTCTGGCGAAATGGAAAGATGACAAAAGCCGAAGACTATTGGAACCAATTTTATTCATTTAGCCGTCCTCAGAATGAACTCTTTATCGAATTTTTATCTGAAAAAGAAAATTCTTTTTTAAACTCACAACTCTATCGACTCAAAAAAGGAAAAGCCCTAGATTTAGGCATGGGAAAAGGAACAAACTCCCTTTTCCTGGCTGCTAACGATTTCGAAGTTACAGGAATTGATAGTTCAGAAGTTGCCATTCATAAAACCAAAACACTTTTTGAAAATGCAAACCTCCAAAGAAGCAAAAATCTTAAAGCCGAGTTCTTAAAAACAGATATGGAGTTACACTTATTTGGCATCTTACAATTCGATACGATTGTGATGAATTATTACAAGCCCCAGGTAAGTCGAGTTTATGATGAAATTCAGCGCAGTTTAAAATATGGAGGAACCGTGCTTATCGAATCTTTTTTAATCGACGAAATGAACGAGATCCTTGGACCGGAGGATAGTTATAAGAACATGTTCTTCAAACCCAACGAAGTCTTAAAAGCCTTCAATTCTTTAAGGATTTTATTTTACAACGAAGGGCTCATTGATGGAAAACAACGCGTTCAATGTTTGGCGCAAAAACCTTACGACAAGGATATCGAAAAATATAATCTTTTTAATATGTCTCATTCTAAAGACAAAGGCGAAAACACGCCCCTGTCAGCACAACGAAAACTCGCCGAATCCTTATTCAAAAAGAAATAAATAATGTCAGGGGTTGCACTTAACCCCTGAAGAAATGTAGCCCTATGAAAATAATTATTCATCAACACCTGCTTATGAATCAACAAAGCATTTCGATTTATCCAACAACGTCTTTTCTAAATTTCATCAAACAAAAAACAGGAAAATCTGAGATTCATCTCCATGCATCGAACGTGTACCTCTTTCAAATTCCACCCGAAGGCGAAACACAAATACTTAGTTCTGCTCAGATGAAATTTATCTTAAAAGAAGAATTTTCTCTCTATGAAGAACCCTTTGAATCTCCATTTGATTATTCCGAAAAGGATTTTCATTCTTTTTTCAAAATAGAATGGCATGGTGTAAATTATCATATTGATATTGACAATTTGTAGCTCAGCTCACTCAATAGAGAAATGAAATCTACTTTAATTTACTTCGGAAATCTTTTTTGTTTTATTAGCTTCTTTTCTATTCCCCCATCGATGGCGATCAACTCTCAGTCTTATTTTAAAAATACTTTTGATGAGGCTAAAAATGATTTCTTATCCCGAGCCACCGCTCTCACAAAAAACTCGGGTTACTCCTATAACTCCACTCCAAAATCCAGCGAACTAAATCATCTTGTCTATCGTCATGCTAATGGAAAAGAATATCAAGTCTCCTATTTCTTCCTTCCAGCCAAATCTGAGGATGCCGGTATGGCTAAAAATCTCATCATCCTTCAATCTGGCACCCATGGAGTGGAAGGACACACCGGAAGTGGTGTGCAAAATTTTATAATTGATCTTTTACAAATGAAATCCCTTAAAAAAACAAATTTTTTATTTATCCATGGAATTAACCAATTCGGTTTTGAAACTAATCGAAGGGTCAATTTCAACAATGTCGATTTAAACCGTAACTTTATGCTTGAAAAATCTGTCTTTAACGAAGACAACCCTGGCTACACTCTAGTGGATGACTTCTTAAACCCAACGGAAATATTTGATAGTGGTTTTCTTGCCAAACTCTATTTTTATTTCAATTCCCTAAAGTTAATTATCAACCACTCCAAAGACACCTTAAAAAGAGCTATCCTCAAAGGGCAATCTCACTATTCCAAAGGGATCTACTATTCGGGAAAGGACTACCAACCAGAATTTTTTGCTTTGAATTCAATTTGGGATAAATTTGTTGCCCCCCATGAACGGATTTTATTAATAGATATTCACACAGGATATGGAGAAAGAAACAAACTTCATCTTTTAGCTAACTCTTCTAAATCAAAAAATGCGGATCAATTAAAAAAGATTTTCCACCCCCTCCCGATTGATTTTGGTGATGATAAAGAATTTTATCAAGTCTCCGGAGACATGACGACGTACTTTCAAAAAAAATATGAATCCAATAAAGATATTTACGCCTTGGCCTTTGAATTTGGAACTTTAGACTCACAGAAATTATTAGGCTCCCTTGATTCCCTGTACCGCATGATCTCTGAAAACAAAGGCTTTAATAATGGCTATCAAAATGAAAAAGATAAAAAATATATTCAAAATCTCTTTTCCGAGATGTTTTACCCAAAAGATTTCCAATGGCGGGACGAAGTCCTAAACCAAAGCAAATCCGCCATTGAAAACGCCATTCATTTTTTTGAACTCTAAACATTCAAAGTTCGGAACCCTTTTCTCATATATCCTTTCATCTATGGGTAACTCAAATTGCAGTCTCATTTTTTCGTAAGTCAAAACGACGATTCACATCATTTTCATACATAAACATAAGGAGTCATTATGAAAAAACACACTTGGATTCTGGCTATCGGAATTCATTCATTAGCTTTGGGATTAATTTTATTTCTCACCGGATGTCTGAAGATCACAGATAAAAATGATAAAACAGAAAGTCCTCCTCCCCCCGCACCGGTTGTTGAGACTCATTCCCCCGCCGAACCACCCGTGACCGCCGCCAGTATCCCTCCTCCAGCTCGACCCGCAAATGAAATTAATAAAATCACACCTAAAAAAGAGCTTATCAATGAACCCTTACGAATGTGCGTCAGAAATACCCATTATGTGGGATTAAAAAAATGTGTGCGCGCAGGGAAATGGGTCAAAGTGAGTCTTAGCGCTCAGGATGTGGATAATGACAGAACCGATGTCTTTACAGAACCTGGGGTTTCCGTTCTTAAAGAGAATGTGTACCCTGACACCTTTCGTATTGAGCAAGGAATTCACCAAATTACGAACTACCCAGATCAATTCCGAACAAATGCACCCTATGGCGGAGAAGCACATATTTTTTTCGCAGTTCCAAATCAAATCGATTCTGAAATAAAATTTTCCTACTGGGGTCGAGATGATTCTTTTTCTGACAAAGTCTTTCTTTCTCAAGTGGCCCAACAACCCGTTCGTTATGTGAAAATACAACATTGGAATGACCGTAGAACATTTAAGAAACACGCGAGCCTCCAATTTAGTTTATTGGGCGACTATCAAGAAACAAACTACCGCTACCAATGTTCTTGGATGGAGTCCGATAAGGGTTTAGATTTCACTCAAACTCTTACCAAAGAAGGACTGGCAAATCCAAAGGTTCCTGAATCCATCATTTGGAGAAAGATCACCGAAAGATGCGAATCCTTGCCCAGCTTTTTCCCTGCCGAGAATATGAACTTACTTCCTTTCAGAGACGTTAGCCCTAATCAATTATTTACAACTCATTCATTTAAAAATGATTCAAAAGCAAGAAAACGAATTTATTTAAAAAATAGCGAAAATTACGAAATAGAGGATACCCCTTTTGATTTAGCGAATCCCTTTAAAAAATACGAAATACACCTCAACGGTAGCACTCCCATATTTAAAAATTATCGCAATGAAGAAGTCACGCGTATAGAAGGTATCTACGATGAAGACTTAAAGGACAAAGGCTTTAACCCACAAAAAGAGATTCTGTTGCCATGAATAAACTAAATTTAACAAGCGCCATTTATATCATCCTACTCCATAATGAAATCAATCAGTGGCAAAACCTGAAAACAATACTGAATGAATTAAGAACAAAATTGATTTTGTTAGGCTATGAACTAAACCACATTTCCAATGAATCCCTTTACGACTTGTTACTTACCGCCGTAGAAATGAAAAGTTATTTTAAAGTTAAAATGGTTCAATCAGATCTGTTGTTAGAATCAAAACCTTAAAGAATTTCCCTTAGCGGCCCATCTAGAAATAACTGCTTGTTCTTGCTAGAGGGGCCCAAACCCTTAACTAAATAATTCAGTTAAATCAGCAAGGGAAAGCTCTTTGAGGATTCCCGCATCCGAACTTATCATTTGATTGGCAATATTCTTTTTTCGTTCTTGCAATTTAAGAATTTTTTCTTCTACAGTATTTTTAGCTATCAGTTTGTAAGCAAAAACCTTTTTGGTTTGTCCAATACGGTAACAACGATCGATGGCTTGAGATTCCGCTGCCGGATTCCACCAAGGGTCGATAATAAAAACATAATCAGCTGCCGTGAGATTCAAACCAACCCCACCCGCCTTTAAACTCAGTAAAAATAAGCTCACATCATTGTTGGTTTGAAAATTGTGAACGCGCTCTTCTCTGTCCTTCGTTTGTCCATCTAAATACTCAAATGAAATACTTTTTTCATGCAATTGCTGAGATAACAGCTTGAGTAACGAGGTAAAACTTGAAAAGACTAAAGCTTTATGTCCTTCGTTAATAATAGTTTGTATTTGTTCAATTAATAAATCCAACTTTGAAGAAGAACTTATCACTTTTTTCTTATCGACTAAACCCATATGACAGCAAATTTGTCTTAACCGAAGTAAGGCCCCCAAAATTTCTATTTTGGTATGGTTCACTCCGCCCTCTTTAATCTTGGGATTTAATTTTTGCCAGTAGTAGCTTCTAATTTCATCGTACCTGACTCTTTCATCATCACTGAGCTCGCAATACAAGATTTGTTCTGTTTTTTGTGGGAGGTCCTTCAGAACTTGATCCTTGGTTCTTCTTAAAATAAATGGCGAAAGCGCTCGAGAAATTCGTTTTAAATCCTCATTCTCACTCACTCTCATAAACTTTTGTCCTAAAGAATCTGAAATCAAACCCGGCGTTACGACGGATAAAATGGAAATCAAATCTCCTACGGAATTTTCGATGGGTGTTCCTGTCAAAGCAAAACGTTTGGTCGCCTGAACGAGCTTAGCACTTAGAGTTACCTGGGATTTTGGGTTCTTAATGTTTTGAGCTTCATCCAAAATAAAATTATAAAAGGGGATGTCTTTTAACATTTCAATATCATTTCTTAGGGTATGATAAGTGGTCAAAAAAACATCGTATTTTTTCAAATTTTTTAAATCGTTCTTACGTTCCGGTCCAAAATAAGTGAGGACTTTTAATGAAGGTGTGAATTTTTCTATTTCATTTTTCCAATTAAAAACTAAGCTCTTTGGTGCAACGACCAGATTCAGTTGCGTTGACTGATGTCCTTGCGAAAGCACGGCCAACATTTGAATGGTTTTACCAAGCCCCATATCATCCGCTAAGATGCCACCTAATGAATTTTCACTCAAAATATGAAGCCAAGAAACGCCTTTTTTCTGATAGTCTCTGAGCTCACCTTTAAAATCTGAATTTAGTTTTACCGGTTTTAAAACGGATAACTGCTGAAGTATCTCCTCCATCTTGCTATCGGATTGGATCGCAAACTCTTTATCAATATATGATTTTAGAAATAAAGTTTGAAGGCGGTTCAACCGAATACCATCTTTTTGAATGGCTCCCACTTCAAAATAAGGTCTTAATTTATTCAAAATCTCTTGAGTTAAAAAGGCATTTGACCCATCAGTCAGCTGAACCAAATTTGAATTATTTTTAAGAGCTTTAAGAATTTCAGGCCAATCAACCGTCTGATCACCGACTTTTAAATTAACCTTCAGATCCAACCAATCAACGTGATGATTGACCTTTATGTTGAGCTCCTTGGCTTTTTTAAGCTGACTTTTATTCAGAAATATTTGCCAATCCTGGGCATTTATTTTTTCAATAATTTCTGTCAACTGAGAATTAAAAAATCTAAATTCAGACTTAAAACCCGATTTCTTATTTGGGCTTATCGCGTAAAACTCGTTTAAAAAATGAGTTTCTTTTTCGTGATTTCGTTTAATTCTATTCTTCTGAACCAAATCCAAAATATACTCTTGGTAATTACCATCTACCTGATATTCATTGTACATAAATTGAATTTCTGCCAGCTGAGCTGTCGATTCCTCAGAAACATGAAGTATCACTTTGCATTGGGGCTGAATATCGATCACATCATGAAACTTTAGTTCTGGTGGCAAATGAATATTGGGAGTGTTGGTATAGTTTAACCAGTAGGTATTTAAAAAATCAAAGGCCTCATCTTTGGAGATAATCATTGGTTTTAAACTCAAGGCTTCGAACCACATCCCATATTTCGGAGAATCAAAATAGGCCATAAAATCTTCAAAGAAAATATATCGATCTAAGTATCCTATGACTTCTTTTACGTCTCTGGTCTGATTTTTATCATTCTTAAGTGCTGCGGTTAATTTATAATCCTCTTTATCGAATTCAAATAAATGAAGGTCCAAGTACCAAGTTTCATTCAGCAAAGGATAGGAAGCAATATCCGCAATTTGAAAATCGACATACATTCCTGTTTTGTTCTTTTTTAACCTGTAGAGCTGATCGATCTCGGCAATTCGAGAAAGGATGCTTTCATTCTGATCGGGATTAATTAGAAATTCATTAAAAACAGAGGCCTGGGATTTAGAAAAATAATTTTTTTCGACTCGCCCAATAAGATCCCAAAGAATTTCCTGTTCAGCACGGTTCTCATAAAAAGGTATTTTTTCTTGATTGAGATCGCTTTTTTTAAGTAAGCCGTACTCCCCATTGTATTTTCTTTCCTGAATTCTAAAATGCAGAACCAACTGTCGGTAACTTAAACTCGAAGGGATATCTAGGATGTAAAAGCCTTTTTTCAAAAACTCGTTCTGAGCCGTGCGAAACTCTGAAATTACCTTTTTACTTTGAAAGCTTTCCCTTGCTTTATCTAAAGATCTTTTCCAGTAGGGATCAAAGGAACTCTTACCCTGAGAGGTCTTAACTTCGGGAGCCATTTTTTCTTCTTGGGTTCTTTTGTACTGGAAGGAGTACTGAACTTTAGAAGTGAAGTCTTCTGTTTTTGTGTTTTTTTCTACAGCTAAAAGACTGGCCCAGATATGGGGGCAATTAAATCCTTGTTTAAATTGATTGCAGGTACATTCATAATTTAAATTGTTTTTATCCGTATCAAAATGAAGAACCACATTGTACTTGTGAATCCCATACACCTCTGATCGGATATCCTGGGAATTAATTTCCGTTAGCTTAAATTGCTTTCGAATAAAAAAACTGTAGCCTTTAGATCTTACTGTGGGATCAAACTCTTTAACGACTAATTCAGATATCTTCATCCCTACTGGAATATATAAAAAGACCTTAATAATCAATTGTTTAATTTAAATTGGTTCTTTAGGGCAGAATTAAAAATAAAACTTGTTTGCCTGGTTTTTTTAAGCTATAAGGCCACGGCCCTTAAGACCGCCATTTAAGACCTTTGTCTAACTTACAAAAAAATATTTTGCTGTTTTCAATTTTATCTATCTAATAGAAAGATAAAGGTTCTAATCGTTAGATAAAGATTCTCTTTATAGCCTGTTTTGAAAAAATAATAACTTACAAATGGAGGAAATGATGTGGCAAGCACAAATTTGGGTTAAATGGAACGAAAATGCACCTAAATCTAATGACTGGAGTTGGCTAAAGGATTGGAAGGAAGTTCATACCGCGTGGTCGGTAATGGGCGATTGGGATATGCTCTTAACGATTGATGCTAAAACTCCTGAAGATGTTGAAAAATTTATTTGGACTAAATTACGGCAAAAAAATTGGGTCCAAAGCACGCACACGACTTTAGCCAATCAAGTTTGGAATAATCCTAACTGGAATTGGGAAAAAACCGCTTAAGAAGACAGTCGGACTCAACTCGAAACCGCAGGAGGAAGGCGACTGTGGCTTAGCACAGCCAAGTCGCAGAACCCACACCAACGGGGACTAAGAGCTGAGTCTTAGATGTACCCCCTATGTCTTAACCACAAGATAGACTGGTTCCACAGTTTTTGCACAGATAGCAGCCACTAAGCAATTCAGTTTGCTTACCACACTCGGGGCACACTGGTGATAGCGACAAGGGTTGGACGACTTTACTTTTGTCACGATAAACCGCAATCGATTTCAACCCTAATTTCCATGCCTTAAAATAAACCTCAGAAAGTTCGACTTTTGTTGCCTGGCTATTTAAATTAACTGTTTTAGAAATAGCACCACTGATAAAAGGTTGCACACTGCTCAGCATTTTTAAATGGGCCATGGCAGGCAAACAGTTGTTTCCTAGGGCCGTTTGAAAAACTTTATAGTGACTCTCTGATTTTAAAAAATTACTTTTTAGTTCGCCATTTTCCATTACTTGTTGTTGAATCCTATTTCTTTCCCATTCCTCATAGCCAAGTGTTTTTAAGGCTTCTAAAAAAGAACGACTTATAAATCTAAGTTCTTTTTTCAGAGAGACCACTTTTTTAAAACGAATAAAGGAAAACTCGGGTTCAATCCCTGTCGTCTCGCAATCCATTAAAAAAGCAATCGTTCCTGTTGGTGCTATCACCGACGCTTGTGCATTGCGAAGACCATATTTTTTGGCATTGGCAATAACTCGCGCCCATATTTCACCAGATTCCTTCAATAAGCATGACAGAGACTTTTCTTGATCTATTTTTTCGAGACTTCTCTGGTGCTTTTTTAAAACTTCCAAAAAAGACTTTTTATTTTTCTTAAATTCTTTGAAGGCTCCCTTTTTTTTTGCAAACAAGCTACTTTGCTCATAAGCATATCCTGTTAAAATTGATGAAATGCTTGCCGCCCAAGCTCTAGCTGAATCTGAATCATAGGGTAATCCCAATTTTAATAAAAAGGAACCCAGATTAGCAAAGCCAATCCCCAGAGGTCTAAAGTTTTTAGAATTGGCTTCTAATCTTAGCGATGGATAACTTGAAAAATCGACAAGTAACTCTTGGGAAAAAAAAATGACTTTGATGGTGTGTAAAAAATCATGTATCAAAAATTCATTTTTATCATTTAAAAATTTTAATAAATTAAGTGATGCCAGGTTACAACTAGAATCATTTAAAAACATAAATTCGGAACAGGGGTTTGAGGCTTTTATTTCTCCCGATTTTTTACAGGTATGCCATTTATTGATGGTATCATGAAACTGCAATCCTGGATCAGCACAATCATAGGCTGCATCCACGATTTTATTCCACAAATCAAGGGCCCGAATTTTTTTATAGATTTTACCATTCGTTCTATACTTGAGTGGCCAATAAAGATTCTTCGTCACAGATCTCATGAACCGATCCGTTACTCTTACTGAATTGTTGGCGTTTTGCCCCTTCAAAGAAGAAGTCACCTCTCCTTCAAGACCGAGAGAAAAACCAGCTTTTTCTAAAACCCTGGCTTTTTTTTCTTCCTTACTTTTTAATTCAATAAAATCTTCAATTTCTGGATGGTCGGCATCCACAATCACCATTTTAGCAGCTCTTCTGGTAGTTCCTCCAGATTTGATGGCTCCAGCAGCACGGTCAAATACTTCTAAAAAAGAAAGCAATCCCGAGGACTTCCCCCCCTGGTCCAAATCTTCATACTTGCTTCTTAAGACAGAAAAATTACTCCCAGTTCCTGATCCAAATTTAAAAACTTTAGATTCTCGAGTTAGTAAATCATAAATCCCTTCTAAAGAATCCTCTAGACTTTGAATGAAACAGGCCGAGCTTTGAGGCTTTTCATAGATTCCTAAATTAAACCAGACCGGGCTATTAAAGGCCGCCCGTTGAGAATACAAGATATATTTAAGTTCATTCATGAAGGCATTTGACTCAGATGTTGAGAGGTACTTTTGTTTAACAGCCTCCTTTTCAAGAGTGCCCGCCACCCGACTTATCAGCTGTTTTAATGATTTTTCCTTCTTGCTATTTTTGAAATACTTACTGGCGGTAATATCAATGGCTAATTGGCTCCATTCTTCAGGAAATTCTAAATCTCCTTTTTTAAAGTAAGTTTCACCCTGATTATTTTCAAGAAGGCACTTTCTTTTTTTCCACTTAAAAAAAAGTTCCGCTGTTTTATTTTTTGTAAAATAACTGTCAATAAAGAAATCCTGTGTCATAATCACCCATTCTTTTTCTTTTAAATTCTAAGTTAAGCTTCTATAATGAACAAGCAAGAATAAAGGATACCTAACGTATGATCTATTTGGATTACAATTCATCAACCCCCGTTGACCCTGCCGTATTAAAGGAAATGACTCCCTATTTTATGGAGAACTTCGGAAACCCCTCTAGTCAGGGTCATACTTGGGGCTGGACCGCTGAGAATGCCGTTCAAAAATCCAGAAAACAAATTGCAAACTTGCTTCACTGCGATCCAAAAGAAATCTTTTTCACTTCAGGAGCTACGGAATCTAATAATTGGGTCCTATTTGGACTCTTTCATCAATTTCATAAATTGAATCAAAAGATTCATATCATTTCCTCGCCGATTGAACATAATTCTGTGGTCAACACTTTGAATTACCTGAAACAGTTCGGAGTTGAAGTGGACTGGCTGACGCCCAACCGCTTTGGTCTCATCCATCCACAGGAAATTAAACAAAAAATAAAACCACATACTAAATTAATTTCCTTAATGTGGGTCAACAATGAAATTGGATCCATAAATCCCATGGAGGAAATAGGAGACCTGGCAAAAGAACATCAAATTTATTTTCATACCGATGGCACCCAGGCTGTTGGAAAAATTAAAATTAATTTGCATCATGACAAGATAGATCTGTTATCTTTGTCAGGACACAAGATTTATGGCCCCAAAGGAATTGGTGTTTTGTACAAACGGAAAAGCCTTCCCCATGTTCAGCTGGACCCTTTGCTTCTGGGGGGAGGGCAAGAGAATGGTGAACGATCAGGAACCTTAAATGTTCCTGGCATTGTAGGCATTGGCCAGGCGTGCGCCCTCATCAATGAAAACCTAGAAGGAGAAATTCAACATCAGAGACAGCTATCAAAGCAGTTCTATTCCCAAATTCAAAACCTCTATCCTGAAGTCCAACTTAATGGCCCACAAGACTTTGCACAAAGAAGCCCTATGAATTTATCTCTGACCTTCCCAGAGTATCTTGGAACGGATCTCAGTAGCCGGTTGGTGGGTCTGGGTGTTTCTTCAGGATCAGCATGTAGTACGGGAAAAATAGCGTCAAGTCATGTTTTAAAAGGCATAGGTTTAAGCCCCATGGAAGCTGCCAGAACGCTGAGAATCAGCATCGGAAGGATGACAACGACCGAGGATTTGGCTCAAGCCATATCTATATTCAAAACACTTAAAAGCTAAGCGTAACCCCCCTACATAAAAGTAAACTTTAAATAGATTTATGATGGAATGTATTATATACTAACGGAAGAGTATGTTTAAAAAGTCTTGTGAGGAGTTTATGATTCAGATTACAGAAACAGCTGCAAAAAAAATTCAAAACTTAAAGTTAGAAGAGAATCAGCCAGAAAGTTCTTTACTGAGAGTTGAAGTTAAAAAAGGTGGTTGCTCTGGACTATCTTATAAAATGAATTTTGATTCTTCAGTTAAGCCTGATGATAAAACTTTTGAATCCTTCGGGGCCAAGGTCGTGGTAGATAAAGAGAGTTTCCTTTATCTTGTAGGCATGGTTATGGATTATTCAGGTGGACTCAATGGCAAGGGGTTTGTATTTAATAATCCAAATGCCACAAAAAGTTGTGGATGCGGTTCAAGTTTTAATGTTTAATAGATTTAATGAAACCCATCGTTCAGTCTCTTATAGAAAAAGCTAGCACTGTCATCTATGATAAATCAGAAGAAATTCTTTTGTGTTTAACCTGTATTCTTTCCGAAGGACATCTTCTAATTGAAGACGTCCCCGGAGTTGGAAAAACGACGCTGGTTCATACAATTGCCAAACTTTTAGATTTTCAATTTTCAAGAATTCAGTTTACTAATGATCTTTTGCCTTCTGATATTATCGGCAATGTGATTTTTGATCAGGAAAAAAAAGAATTTAAATTCTTCGAAGGACCTTTGTTTGCTAATCTGGTTCTTGCTGACGAATTAAATAGGGCGAATCCACGAACTCAGAGCGCCCTCTTACAAGCCATGGAAGAATTTCAAGTTTCCCAGGACAAAAAAACCTATAACTTACCCATTCCTTTTATTCTCATTGCCACTCAAAATCCAAAAACTCAGATTGGCACTTTTCAGCTTCCAGAAAGTCAATTAGATCGTTTTTTAATGTCCCTAGAACTTAATTTTGCGGACAAAGAATCAGAATTAAAAATTTTCCAGGGAAAAGATTCTCGGAAATATATTAAAGAGCTCACTCCGCTTTTGAAGAGCCAGGATCTTATTCTTCACCAACAAGAATGCCAGAAGGTCTATCTTTCTCCCCTAATTGCAGAGTATATTTATAGTCTTGTGCATTTCACTCGAAATAATTCTCTTTATTCCCCCTTATCTACACGAGCTGGATTGGCATTAGCCAAAGCTTCCAAATCCTATGCTTACATCCAAAATAGAGAATTTGTTTTGCCTGAAGACGTGCAAAAAATCGCCCCATCTGTTCTTGGTCACCGATTAGGTCTTAGCGAGGGAGTTAAACTTGGTAAAAAAATGGTTTCAGAAATTATCAGTCAAACTCAAATCCCGGTTTGAAAATAAATTAAGAGAACAGAAAAAACCCTATATTGTCCCTTCCAAATTTGGTATCTATTTTGGTTCTGGGATACTTGTAATCATCTTGCTAGCTTTCACTTATGCCAACCAACTTCTTTATCTTATTGCTTTTTTTTATTCCAGTTTTTTGTTCATCGTTATGCATCTTACAAATAACAATATGAAACACCTCAAAATAGATTCTTTTTTTATTCCTTCTTTCTTTCGAGATCAGAAAGGGAAAATTTCTATAACTATAAAAAACGAACATTTAAAATACAATTCAAGATTTGTTTATCTTTCGATTCAACAGTTCAAAATAAAAAAAGAAATTTTACTCATTAAGCCTATGGAAACAATTTCACTTTTTATTGATTTTGAGGCGGAACAAAGGGGCCTATTTCCTTACCCTCAAGTGAATTTAGGAACTACTTTTCCCTTTGGAATATTTTACAGCTGGAAAAGAATAGGTCGAAAATTAAATTATTTTGTTTATCCGTTTCGTGATGGCAATAAAGACTTACCCTACTCCGATTTCAATGAATCAAAAGACCCAAGTATAATAAACAAAATTGCTGAATCATCTCTTGAAGGTGATTTTACCATGCATAAAGATTACACTCAACATGATAGCTTTAAAAGAATTGACTGGAAAGTTTTTGCAAGAAAGAACAAGCTGTATGTCAAAGTTTACGACAAGGAAAGTCGTCAAATTCTTTTCATCAATTTCGAAGAACATCTGCGTGATCTTGATCCCTCTTCCTTTGAAAAAAAGATCAGTCAACTTACAAAATGGATTTCCATTTCACTGAAAAATAGTATCCCTTGTTTTATTAAATTCACACATAAGAATATAGAGCTCTTACAGACTCCTAAAGATTACGAAAATATATTTCAAGTATTGGCCTTAGAAAAACATGATTCCAAAATACATGGTTCTAGGAGAAAAGAAGCCGCACATGTCTCTCTCTAAAATTGTCGACTCTTACTCATGGCTTACCTTTTCTATCGCGCTGAGTTCTTTAGCCTTGGTTCCAGATATTCCTGTTTGGATCACTGCCGCGTCCGCCTTTTTTTGGTGTTGGAAACTAATGATTTTTTCTTTTAAATTGGCGAGCCCTTCAAAAATAACTACGGGGTTCTTTTCTTTTCTTTTTTTCGTCTTGATCTATTTAGAATTTAAAACCTATCTGGGAAAAGAATCAGCAACGAGTTATATTGTTATTCTCGCCAGCTTAAAACTTCTTGAATTCACTGAAGAAAAAGAAAAAGATTTCATTATCCTTCTGGGATTTTTCTTAACCTCAGCTAAATTTCTTTTTTCCTATGATCTTTTATTTTTGTTTATTTCCGTACCCATTTATATAATTCTTACTTTAAACCTCTTACCCAGCCGGTGGATCAAGGAAAATAAAATTCTAGCCGTAAAATATCTTTTTAAAATTTTTCTTCTCGCGGCCCCCTTAAGTTTGTTGTTGTTTTTTTTATTTCCAAGAATTACAAAAACTTTAACATCCATAAACATCAACTCCAAAGAGGGTGTCTCCGGTTTTTCTGATGCTATCTCTCCGGGTTCCATCTCGGAACTAAGCCTTAGCAATGAAATTGCTTTCAGGCTAGAGATCTATCACAACAAATACTTCACTAATAAAAATCTATATCTCAAGGGCCTCGTTTTAGAAAAGAACTCCTCATCCATGAACTGGGGAGTCCATAACAAACACTTCCAGCTAACCCCAGCAACTCCCGTTCTTGAAATGGATTATAAACTGATTTTAGAACCCTCACAGCAAATGAACCTATTTGCTCTCCCAAGCACGAATAGTCTGTTTTCTGAGGCTCATAAAGTCTATTATGATCATAATAAAATCTACCGTACCGACAGTATGATTGAAAAACGAATTTCTATTCGAGGATCTATTGGTGTCACCAATGATAAAGTCTCTGAAGAATCCAAGAACCTCAATCTAGAACTCTTGCCCGTCAAAAATGAAATAGAGCCGAGGAAGGATTTCTCTCAAAATCATGAAAAATTCAAAAAATTAATAAGCGAGCTTAAATCCAAATCAAATAGCAGCAACGATATCAACTCTCATATTTTAAACTTTTTTAAAAATGGTGGATTTCAATATACTCTTTCTCCGGGAATCGACAAAAACCTATCCTTAGAAACTTTTTTATTCAAAACCAAAAAAGGGTACTGTGAGCACTTTGCTGCGGCCCATGCTGCCTTGTTAAGACACTCTGGAGTTCCCGCAAGAGTCGTGGTTGGTTACCAAGGTGGTGAGTATAATTCGCTTGGTGAATTTTGGACCATCCGACAAAAAGACGCCCATGCTTGGGTTGAGTATTTGAACGAATCTTTTTTTTGGGTCTTAACAGACCCCATCGGCATCATCGCACCCAACCGTATCGAGCTCGGCGGGCAACTCTTTTCAAGTTATATTTCTGATAATTTAACAGTTCAAGAAATTCAAAACAAAATGAATTCAAAGGATTTTATAAATAAAACTCTGATGTGGTTTGAGAATTTAAATTATCAATGGAATGCTTTTTTAATAGATTTTGACTTTGACAAACAGAAACTGCTTTTAAAAGAACTCAATTTAACAACAGGTTCGGCGATCTTACTTTTATTGTTTGTCTTGATTGGCTTATCTTTTATCAATAAAATTTTAGGCCGCTCTCCCTTACCAAAGCCCTACTCCTTTTTGTCTTTTAATAAAATTAATGAATGGGCCGAATCCTATCACTTAGGAAAACGAGATCAGGAGGGCCCTCTAGATTGGAAAGAAAGAATCTTAGAACATTTTAAAACTTCTTCTAACTCTTCTAGTTCTTCTAAAAAAATCGATCCATCACTTTTTTTTCAGTCTATTGATGAAATCTTCGACCTTTGGATTCAAATTTCTTATGCTTCCGCAGAAACTCCAGCTCATCTTAAATCCAAATACGTCACGCTTCTTAAAAAAATAAAATTGCTGAAAAAGAGAACACAGTGAGGGGCCATCCAGAAAATGGCTGACCACCAAGTGCATGGTCAAAAAGGTTCATTGCAAGAAAATTCAACTCTGGATTGAAAAGGCCGTCTCGTTTCCAATTCACATTTTTTAAAATAAAATTGTTTCTGCTGAAACTCTCGCACAGGCATTCCATTATCAATGGAAAATACATCTCCTAAATAGCCGGCAGGATGAGCTTTCGAAACCTCCTTTGGCTCTGTGGAACACCCGCAGGCCATCAAACATCCTCCAAAAATTAAAGCATAGAAAAGCAATTTCATAACACTCCTATCAAACCCCTATCACAAAATAGGTTACCAGTTGTCTAAAAATAATACAGTTAAGACTTATAAGTCCTTTTAATTACTGAAGGACTTTGGCCTAAAGATTGTAACTCCTCTTCTTTAAGTTGAACCAATCAAGACCAAGGAACTGTTAAAAACAAATGTAGGGATAGGTATAGGAATGAGAAATATTACTTTAGTGCATATTTTACTCTTATTTACTTTTTTAACATTTCTATTCAATCAAGAACAAGCTTTTGGACAAGGATATGGACAACAGAGTATTGAAAACTCCAAACCCTATTTGTTTACGGGCCCCTGCTCCTCGCAAGGCGCTTGGACTCAGGATGCCCTAACTCAGACAAATCGATTAAGAGAAATTACGATCCAGCTCAGAGATGATCCAAATTGCAAGGCTCTTGGGGAATCTTTGGATCGCTCGTTTGTACAAATCCAAGGTGACTTAGATAATATGCACAAAGGCCTAAATGGCAACGACGTGAACGCCACTTACTTGAGAAAAGAAATCCAAGCGCTGAGAGAGGCGGACCTTAATAATCCTAACTTGCAATCCATTATTTATTCCAATATGCTGACAAAATTATTTAAATTCGCTTTGATTAAATCGGGCACCAATGAATTTAATTCTGCAAATCCTTCCCAGTTAACAGATCAACAACGTTCCGAGCTTATTTCAAGCTTTGGTGATAGAATGAATCGAGTTGCCAGTCGTGGATTTGCGATTTTTAATCAAGTGATCGATTCCTTGCCGGCAAATCAAGCTTGTCTTATGAAATCAAACGCTACAGGACAACTCCTTTCTGCCTCGGTGAGCATGCTTGGAGCCTTGGCCTCTTCGGGCGAAGATGCCCTTGGAAATCAAACAGCGACTTCCATTGCCAAACTTTCTTCGGTGATGAGGAGTTTAGATTTTGCTGGAGTTCTTAAAAAGCTCAATCAACAAGAGTTTATGGCTTCTATTCAATGCATTATGGAAACCACTTCGGATTCTTTTTGCTCGGCCAGAGACAGTCGAATTCTCTATACACAAATGAAAGAGCAACAAGGAATAAGAAAAGCAACTATTCAAGAACAAAAAAACTCACCCGTTCCGTCGCAAATAAAGTTTGAAAATCCTCTCTATGGCTTTTACGTTCTCACCCATTTCTCACCCCTTATTACGGATTGGCTCTTTCGAATCCAGATTGGTTCTAATCCAAAAGTCCAAGAGGATGGAGAGTACAAGATTAGAATCCTGCGAGACATGCAAGGTTTTCTTGAAACGACTGTAAGAATTCAGAGTGCCATCACAACCGCAATAGATGTTATCAAAGGCATTCCCGAATTAGAACCAAAAAAAACCTACGCTTTGGATCTTATTTTTAATATCACCGCGCTGTTATTGCCAGACAATGGGCCGATGGGCGGTGGCAATCGTGAAAATTTCTTTAGAAAGGCAGGCTCTCCAGTAGAAATCCCTTTTAGACTTATTGGAATGGATGTTCCAGAGCAAGTACGACTAGGTGGTGACATGCAGTCACCCAGAACTTGGTTTAATAATAATTATAAATCGATACCGCTTTTTAATAGTCCAGACCGTATACCGGATATTATTAATGCTAACTTGTCTGGCCTTATGGATTCGGCGAATTCATTTGCAATCAATTATTATAATGAAAGATTTGTCGCTGACCCTATCGGTTTGGTTGGAGAATCCTATGTGGGGATGCCTTACAGCACTTTAAATGCTTTGCAAAATATAGATAAATACTTAGAAATTTTATCCAACAAATTAATGAATCAGCAGAATATCGAAAAATCTCTTCTTGGAATGATTGACGACACCAGGATGAGATTAGGAAAGATATTTTATCGCTATAACGACTTAACTGATTTTGTAGAACAAAATAAAAATATCAGCGAAACCAATTTTACTCCAGAGATAGAACAAGCTTATAAAATAACGTTTTTAAAAAAGAATGTTGATTTAATATCAGAAATTTATACCCAATTTAATATTCTTCAAGCTAAGTCAGGATTGTTAGCAAAACGATTGATAACACTGGTTCAATGGGATTTTCAAAATTATCTAAAAAATTCAATTAATGAAAGCACCGAAGCCAAAGATTTACTCTATAAAGAAATTGCCTATGCTTCAGGGAAAATGCTTTATGATCGATTACAACAAATGGCTGGCAGCAATCCCACCTTATTTAATCTGGATTTAGATAGCGCCCTAAGAATTTACAAAGAAAATCTAGCGGCCCAGGAAATGCTTTTGTCTGGCTCCTTTATTAGCATCCTAGCTCAATTGAAACTTTCCGCCAACAAACCCTATTTTGATTCAAGAACAGTGACTCTGGATTCAGTGAAACGAGCCTGGAAAGATGGTTGGAAAAAGACCTACAATGATGATCGAGGCGCTGTAACCAGGTTCCTGAGCGGATTTTGGAACTCACTAAAACTTCTTCCAAATCCACTGACGACAGAGCATGATTACAAGTACCCAGTTAATTTTAGCACGTTTCTGGGAATGAAAGATGATACGATTTACTCCGTTGATGATGAGTTTCATTCCGCTCGGAATTTATTCAATCGTATGTGTGTTCAAGGACTCACTTTTGTTAGTAGAGAGAATATGAGATCCGTGTATAATTTATGCAAGAATGTCATTCTTAGGTCCCCCTTCGACATCAATGAAGTTCCAGGGGAGTTAAAGGGTTCCTACAATGATTACCTGTCTATCAATTTTGCAAAAAAATTATCTGAAGGCTACAAGGAGGATTACCGATTGAATCAGTCCAACAGAATCTGTGCTTTTCGGGACTATAATCGAAGAAATTTAGTTGTGAATCTAACAGTGAATCTAAATGCCGCCTCACGCCCAGAAAACAATTACTCAGCCAATGCCTCTGTCGACTATTCTAAATTCAAACCTGATCCTAAATTAGCTCCGGCAAATCCTCCAACTGGGGAAAAGCCTATTTATGCAGAAACAGTCTCTGGTCAAACACCAGATTCAAGGTCAGAAGCTCGAACTTCTGGTCAAACCGAAGGTAAGAAAGCAGAGGCAATTCCTGCAGAAGAATAATCAAACTGATGATACAGTTCATAACAAAGTAGACAGTAGGAATTTATTTTGTTAGCTTCCTTGGCAAATGTTTAGTTACTCTGTTTTATTTTGTATTATATTTATTTTTAGAATTATTTTCGCTCTCAACGTCAATCTTATTGATGATGAGGCTTATCATTGGTCATGGTCTAAAAATCAAATGCTTTCCTACTACGACCACCCTGGAATGATCTCTTGGCTCAACTGGTTATCTACTTCACTTTTGGGCGATACGATATTTGCGATACGACTTCCCTCTTTTATCTTTTACTCCTTGAGTTTAGTCATGCTTTGGAAATTGGCTAAGGAATTATTCGACGAGAAAGTCGCTTTTTTTGTTTGTATGCTGATGCTTTGGACTCCCTTCTGGGGATTTGGTGGCTATGTCAATTCACCCGAACCTGTTTTTATTTTTTTCTGGCTTTTAGGGGCCTGGGTTTTTTGGCAATCCATCCGACCCGATGAAAAAAAATGGTCCTTAAAAAAAACTTGGATTCTTCTGGGGTTGATCATGGGTTTGGGACTGAATTCTAAATTTATTATGGCCATGTTGGCCTTTGGATTTGGAGCCTTCCTATTGTTTTCTAAGAACCATAGAAAGCATTTGCTTTCAAAATGGCCATGGCTGGGATTTTTACTTGCAACGCTTATTTGTATTCCCATCTTTCTTTGGAATATCGAGTTCGACTGGCCAGGCTTTAAATATCAATTTCACGGAAGACATACCGGAGAGGCCCTTTCCTTGGCTCGGTGGCTCACTTGGTTTTCTACTCAATTTTTATTTTACACTCCACCTGTTTACCTACTGATGTTGGTTTCCCTCATTTATTCATTTTTTCATTTAAAAGATCTACGTATTCGTTTTTTATTTTTTCTAGCTCTTCCTAGTTACCTGGTGTTCTACACGCAGCCACTCTTTGCTGATTACAAACCCCATTGGTCTGGCCCTGCCTCCTTTTTTGTCTGCATTCTCGCGGCTCATCTTTATTATACTGGCTGGCTTTATACTGGTTGGCGCAGGAGTTTCAGTAAGTATAAATCCAGCGAGTTTAAAAAAGATAAATGGATTCTCAAACCTGTAAATAAAAAATGGAAACTCAGCTTTTTGGTGTTTCTAATTCCCTTAAATTTATTTATTTATACTCCATTTGTTTACCCTATTTATCCCAAAATTTATAGAGCTCTGACGACCTCGCCGTGGAATCCACGCCATGATCTATCCAATGAGTTTTTTGGATGGGAAGAAGCTGGTCAATATTTTTTAAAACGTCAGAGAGAGCTCCATTCAGAAACAGGAGCCAAACCTTTTCTTTCTGCTATCAGATACGAAACAACGGCCCAAAGTATTTGGGGAACAAAGGAAAATGTTCTGATGCTTAATAAATTTGTCAGTCATTATACCGTGACTCAAAATAAATGGCACTTGCTTGAAAAATACACGGGATCAAGCACTCTGATTCTTACGACTGATAAGTACCCAGATAATCCCATGGAGTTTGCTAAATTTGACTCTTGCACTTCTGAAGAATTTAAATTTTACCGAGTCGATGAGCACTCTCGAACTTTTTATTTTTGGTTTTGCAAAAATTTTCAAGGAATTAAATATAATTAGGGCCCTAAAGGCCCTAAGACTCGCCTTTGGACTTTTTTTAGAGCGAGAACTTTGCGCCTATAAAAAAAGTGGCATTTTCAGAAAGCCGAAATTCACTATTTCTTTTTCCATCCGTAGCCGAAAGCTCGACATAATAATTAAAAAAGTTATTCAACGGAGATTCCCAATTCAATTCGAAGGTTCCTGAGTTATCCAAAAAACTTTTTAAATATCGCAAAAATAAAGTTGCTTGTTTTTGCGACCCTAAATCTGGTAACCGGTAACTCAAGTAAAGATAATTTTGGGTATACAATTCCAATCCGGGCCTTAAGGCCAAAGAAAGATTATTCAGGTAGAACACTTGAGTTGGCCCCAATGATTTTCCTAAATTTTCTATTTCATTTTGATCATATCCAGCGGTATTCATTAAGTACTCAACGCGAAGGTCTCCCCTGGATTCCACACGAAATCCAATCACAGCTAAATGTTGGGCTTCTTTTCTTTTCAGTGGATTTTCTTGCAAACTAAATTGTCCAGGAATAATTTCTTTGGGGTAATAGGCAATGGACCCATCGCTTTGTTTAAAATCGGCATAGAATGAATACGCATCCTTGTAAAAGAAATTAAAGTACCCTCCCCAAAAATTCCTATTTCTTTCTTCAATCCCATAGGTGAGACCAAAATAAGTATTGGAGTCATTTTTACGCCGAGACTCCCATTTAATTAAAGTTTTCTTTTCAAAATTTTGATTGGCAATCCAGTAGGGTTCTCTGTTGCTTTCAGGTTCATGTATCAGAATCAAACTATGATTTCCAAAAAGAGTTAAGTTGGATCTTACTAGGACTTTACCCTTCGCACGATAGAACACTGATTTCTGATCATTTTCAAAATGAAAAAGAATATTGGAAGGACTTAACGACTCTGCAGGCCCCCATTGGAAGTTTTGAAGTCCCATTGTGAAAGCTAAAAAAGAGCTCGCATCATAATCTAAAAAGGCTTCGTTAACATCCCATTTTCCCTCACTCTTATTTATTTTTTTATCTGAAGTTTGGTAATAAACTTCTGAACTGGTGCCTAGAAATCTTGGTCTGAGAACAAATCTAAAATCATTTTTATAATTAAGTTTTAAATCTCCACGAATATCTGTTCTTGCCAGACCCCTTGGGGTGCTAAAAACTTGATTGTCTGGATTGACATCAGATTCGGCAACTTCACGAAGTAACAAGCCATTGATCCATTCCAGGGCCCAGCGAGAACTCCAGGGACTCCTCATTTCAGAGGGAGGTTTTTTAGGAAATCCTTTTTTAGGTGCTCCGACAGAGATTGTATGACTAAAACAAAAAACTAAAAAAATGACGAGGTATTTGAAAAATCTTAATCGAGGCCATTTCAAACATGCTCTATGCATGGGTTAAATTTTCTGCTACAGTTTTGGATAAGGTTTCTTTTACTACAAAAAAACACCCCACTAAAGATAAAACTAAAATATAAAAAGAAACAACAATATAGTTAATGGGCTCTATCGCTAGAGACATCAAATTGGGCTCCACAAACTGACCCGCCTTGTAAGAAATATTTAGGTTATTTATAAAGAGCGTGGCCGTCAGAGAAATAATTGCCCCCACAAAAGAACCAAATAAACTTAGCAAACCAACTTCGACATAGAAAATATTTCGAATTAAACTTTTCGTATAACCAAGACTTCTGAGTGTTCCAATTTCTTTGGTTCTTTCTTTAATACTTTTAAGAAGGGAATTCATGATGCTCAAAGAGACAATGAGCAAAACAATAATAATGACGAAAGTTTTGAAAATCTTCATCAACCCCATCGTTCTTTTATAAAAATCGCCAATCTCCTCGTGGTCCTTCCAAGAAAGAATTCTCACCTCTGGGGGAAGCTCATCCTGGATTTGTTTAAACAATTTTTTATCGTTCTTTAGACTCTCACTAAAAAATGTTAAGTAACTAACTCCTTTGGTGTCATAAAGCTCCTGAGCCTTTACAAGGGATAACTGAATCGTTCTGGCATCTAACTCTATAAATCCACCATCGATGATTCCTAAAATATTAAAATCAAGGGAATTAATTTGACTATTTACAGTCAGAACTGACAAGTTAAATTCATCGCCATTAAGACATTCGAATTCGTGAATTTCTTTATCATAACCTTTTCTGGTAGCAATATGTTTTCTGATTTTGTCTTTTTTTTCACAATCAAAGTTTTTAGCTAAAGTCTGTCCCAACAAAACTTTATCTGGCAATGGACTTTGATACAAGGACCTCCCAAATAAGGTGTCTTTTTCCCAATAAGGGAGGCGCAATCTTCGGCAATTCTCCACATCAAAACCGTTACCAATAAACAAAAATTGTTGAGATTTTTTTTGAATCATTCCACTTATTCTTAGCACCGAACAAATAGGCCAATCCGCAGTGTGGTACTTGCTGATAATGTCCTTAATCATTTTCTGAGTGGGCTCTTGCAAATAAAACTTCCAGGGTTCTTTCTTAGCTGCCGAGCTTAAACTTAAATTATGCTCAATAATAAAATCACCGAACATGCTTTTATGTGAATGCGTCTCTTGTAAAAACAAATCGAGGTCCGCGATATAACCTTGAAATAACACTAAGGAAATGAAGGCCGAAGCCAAACTTAGCAAAGTGGATTTACTTTGCTTGGAATAATTCACTATATTTTTAAAAGCTAATTTAAATAGTATTTTCATCGATTCAAATTATTAACATTAAAAATATTATCAGAAATTTCATCAAGAATTGGTTTATCATAGGTGAGGATACTTTTATTTGCCAACCTGTTGGCATCCTGAATAAGCATTTCTGAAATAAAGGGAATTTTTTTACTTTTAACAAGAATAAAGTTATTATACTTAAAGCTGGCAATTTTAAATACCTTTCCACTTAAAGTAAGAAATTCAGCTTTTAATCCTAATTTATCTTTTTCGCGAATCCAATATCTTATTTGATCATAGGTCATTGACTTATTCTTTGCTTTTAGAAGCAAAACCACAACGCTTTCATCTTGAATCATTTCCTTTTTTATCAAAGTGGGATTATAATCTTTAAAGTAATTGGTACTTGCTATATCCCCATTAGCTGCCTGACCAGATAGCCTTTCTCTGGCGGAAATAGAGACTGGTTTTTTGAGTGAAGGCTTAAAAAACCAAATAGTGCGATCATTAAATAAAAATGTTTCTCCTTTGAACCTTCCTGTGTCAGCGCTTTCAACATAGGCATTGGAATCTTTAGCTTTTACTTTAAAATTTCGCTCTGTTTGAACTTCGTTTTCCCAAGATTTTATGTTGACCATCCATGTGATACCTTGACCGACGCCTCCCCTTGATCGATCTGAATCTTTTAGCAAGGTAAGAATATTCTCAGCTTGACTTATGGGACCAGAAAAACTGAGCAAAAAAATTAAAATCATTTTCATTTAAAGACCCCCTGTTCATTTAACAGTTCAGCAATTTTAAAGTTCATTTTTTTCTTACACGAAAGATAAGAAGTTATAAACGTAATCAGTATAAGGGCCCCTGCGTGAATGATGGCAATTTTAAAACTTGTCACAATTGTAAAGTAGACATAACTCGAACTTCCCGCAGGCTCAAAAGGGATTTCTAAGCTGTTAATTATCTTGGAAACGATCAAATAACAAATACTTGAAACAACTATACTCCCTATAGTTAAAACCAAAACTTCAAGAGTGAACAGTCTTGAAATATGGGTGGTTGTAAATCCGATACTTCTTAACGTCCCAATTTCCTTCGTTCTTTCATTGATGCTCATCGTGAGGGTATTGATAATCGATAAAACAGAGGCCAAGGTAATCAACACATAAAAGAATATCCCTATGCTCATGACAAAAGACATGGTTCCCGTATAATAAAAACCAATCTCATCAGAGTCATAAGCAAAAATTTCATATTTCCCCTTAGGAAGTTCGCTTAATATGGTTTTTATTAAACTTTGGGTTTCATCCACATCATTTAAAAAAACCGCCAAATTATTTACTTTGTCGGTGGCCATTAACTCTTGCAGTTTCTCGAGGGACATCTTTGCGCTAATATCTTCGGAAAAAACCATTCCCGTTAAATGTTTTCCTGTTAACTCCTCGGTGATTCCATTGAAATAACCATCAAGGGTTTTACCCAAAATTTGAACTTCAATTTTTTCCTTAAGCGGAAATGTCTGCCCCAACATATTATATAAATTTGAAGTCAAGGATACCCCATCTGAAACAGTTAATTGTGATTGCAGCGTGGGTATATTCTCTTTGAGTTCTTTATGATTTGCAATATAGGCCGAAAATCCTTTAGGGTAAGCCTGAATAAACAAAGGTAAATTTTTATCTCCCGAGGACAAGAGCGCAAATGAGGACAAAATCGGCGCAACGAATTCTATTTTATTTTGAAATTCATTTAAAGTTTTAGCAATTAATTCTTGGTCCTGTTTGTTTAGCAAATATTTCTGAGGATCTCGATACAATTCTTTAACGGCTCCCTTTTTATAAATACTAAAATTCCCAAGATGATTTAAATAAATAGTTTGGGATCGAATGGCCCTATCAACGGCCATGATATAACCTGATAGAACTAACATCCCGGTAAACCCAAAGACTAAAGCCAACCCTGTGGTCCAGCTTCTTCGTTTATTTCGATACAGATTTAAAAAGGACCATTTAAGAAAAATCAAATTAGCTGCCCATCTTTAATATGAATGATTCTAGAAACTTTATTCATTAATTTTTCGTCATGGGTGGAAAATAGAAAGGTAACTCCTTTCAATTTATTTAAATTGATCATCAAATCAATAACGCTCGCCGTGGTCACAGAGTCTAAATTAGCCGTAGGTTCATCAGCCAAGATGAAATCAGGATGATTTACCAAGGCCCTCGCAATGGCCACTCTTTGCCTTTGGCCGCCAGACAATTTATTTGGAGATGAATGGATGAAATCTATCAAGCCAACATCCATCAGGCATTTTTGAGCAGCCTCACGACGTTCCTTTTCTTTCATTTTCGTATTTAATAATAAGGGGATTTCAACATTTTCCAAAACGGTCAACACGGGAATAAGATTAAAACTTTGAAAAATGAAGCCTATTTTCTCATTTCTTAGTTTGGCTTTCTGATCATCGTCTAGGTTGACAATGTTTTGATTTTGAAAAAGGATCTCTCCTTCATCTGGCTCATCAATAGTTCCAATCATATTAAGTAAAGTGCTTTTTCCAGATCCAGAGGCCCCTACGATCGCCGCGAATTCACCTTTTTTAATTATCAGATTAATATTCTTTAAGGCTTCAATAGAGGCATCACCTAAAAGGTATTTTTTAGAAACATTTTTAAGTTCTATCAGCTTGTCCATTTTTCAAATTATGTCTTTTAAATAATCCTTTGCCTAGCTCTTAAAACAACCCATCTAGTCATTAGGACCTGTGTAATAATAAAATAGACATTTTCCTTAGGCTTACCTTTAGGCTGCTTTTTTTATCACGTGATTTTCATCATCGAAATTTTGACTATGAATAGACAATTCAAGATTTTTAATAAACTGAATCCAGGATCTTTGATTATTGATGAGCTTCCCAGAATAAATATTATTTTTTAAATCTCTTAAAATTCGAACTTCAATAAGATCTTTAATTGGCATGCCTCTTACAAATCGAACCAGGTAACTTTCATCGGGAGCCATTTTGCTGCTAGTTTTAATCATGATTCCTGTTCGCGAAAAATTTAAAATATGCCCATGAATTAAATCTTTGAAATCTAAAGAATATCTTTGTCCCTCAGGAATATCTACTCTTAAAATCTCAATTTCATAATTAGACACGTACCTGACCCCGTTTCTTGCTTTTTTAAGCTTCAAAATATCAGTTTCATTTCGATTAAAGAAATTTGGAAAAACTTCTTTGTAGGCATTTAATACCTCAAGCTTCTCTTTTTCGCCAAGGGACTCGATAATTTTTTCCTTTTCACGAAAAAACAATTCCAGACTATCTTTCTCAAAACCATAGTGGAAGGGAAGGTTAAATTTAAATTGTTCAAAGTTTCCTATTTTCTTAAGGTCCTGTTGTTTATAAAATTTAAATAGATTCTTTGAATCCTCTTTATAAGCATAGTGTTTAAAGAATAGACTTTCAAGCTCGCCTAAATTTACGTAAAGGAAGTAGGAAGGAGAGTTATTAACAAAACCATGGGCAATTTTTTTAGTTTTAAATCGATGAAAAAAAAATAGAGCCTGATAGTACGAGGCCACATTTGATCTGACCCCGATAATCCAATAATTAACTCCCGCATATTGTGTCGCGTAATGATACATGTACCGAGTTAATGAAAACACCAGGGAGTGGGACCTTCTAAACTCCTTTTTTATAGCTAAGGCTGAAATCTCAGCAATTCTTTTCCCTCTTTTTCTAAAACTGGAAATGTCCACAGCCCCCTCTGAAGGAAGTCCTAACTGACTATCCAGCACATGGGTGACTGTCCCTATGACTTCTTCATTATAAACCGCAACGATAATAATACTTGTCGGTAAACAGTGGTATTTTGTAACTCGAAGTTCATGGTCCTTACTGTCCATAAGTCCATTTTCAAGATAGGACTCATAGAGTAACTTAAAGGCCTGATTGATTTCATTTTTATTACTTGCAACCCTGATTTCTATGCCTTCGAGCTGAGATTCATCAATAGAAATGGAATTTCTAATAATTCCACTTTTTATTTTTTCTGGTAGTAATTGAAAAAGTTTCCAACTTAGTTTTCTTGGCGAAAATCTCATACATCGATATCGGCAAAACTAGACCTGCCCTTTAGTCTGTTTTAAAGAACATCTTGATAAATTATTTTGTTATCTCCATGTCTAAAAAGGCCTGTCTGCAAAATAGACAAATTCACATAAACTCAATCTTCTCGATGTAAAAAACTTCTTCATTTCCCTTAGGCTTTTTCAAGATGACCTCATCGCCCACTTTTTTACCTAACAAACTCATGGCCAAGGGAGATTTCCATGATATTCTTCCCGCCTTCACATCGAACTCGTCTTCGCCAACGATTTGATAATGATAGAACTTACCGTCTTCATCACTATAGGTAACCGTTGCTCCAAAAACAATTTTATCGGAGGTTATCTTTTTGGGGTCCACCACTTCTGAGCTGTCCAAGCGATCACCCAAAAACTTTAATCTTTTGTCAATTTCTCGGAGTCTCTTCTTTCCATAAAGGTAATCGGCGTTTTCAGAACGATCGCCGTTACTAGCTGCCCACGAAACTGTTTCTACCACCTTGGGTCTTTCCTTTTGAAATAGCTCTAAATACTCTGCTTTTAAAAGCGAAAAACCCTGGGGAGTGATATAGTTTTTAGCACTCATTTTTAATTAAATAGTTTGAAAATTTAATTCAGCCAGTCCATTCATGCTAAAATTAAAACCGGCCTTGATCAAAGGACTAGGATCCTGCGGACGCACCTCAGAATGATTTGAATCTAATAAATGGCTATCTAGTTTTTTCCCTTGAAGTTCGTACATAAGTTCCTTCACTGACATGATTCTATCGATCAGATAGGCCTTGCTGCCAACCGTGTAAAGTTCCTTTTCATTCACATTTAATTCAATTGAGGCCAGCAGCCCATTACAAATACAAAAGGTTTTTTCATTTTCATATTTAGAAGGACAATTCCCTTTATTTAATAAATAACCTTTATCACACTTAGGAGCCCTGCCCCTCGTTAAAGCCTCTTGATAAAATGGTGATTGTTTCAAGACCCTAAACAACATCCCACAGGGAGATCCTGGCTTTGAAGCCAGCTCAATATCATCTTCGGTCGAAGTCACAAGCAGCTTCTTGTATTTCTCATTGGCTCCGGATTCATAGGTTGCTAGAAAACGAGTTCCCATTTGCACGCCGGCACAACCCATATCTAAATACATTTTTATGTCTTCATGACTGTAAACTCCACCCGCTGCGATGACGGGCAAATTTCCCCATTTTTTAGCCACCGCAAAGACGTCTGTTAATAAATTTTCTAACTTATTCGAAGGATCCAACGCCTCTTCCACGTTTCTCCAGGCAATATGTCCACCAGCTAAAGGCCCCTCCACCACTACGGCATCAGGAAGACGGCCTGCTCGGCTCCACCTTTTACAAATAATATCCAAAGCCCTGCCAGAAGAGACAATAGGAATTAACAAAACGTCTTTAGCTCGTGGGTGTTTTAAAGCAATTTCAGGCAGCTGAAGGGGCAATCCCGCTCCGCTGATGATAGCATCCACTCCGCCATCCATGCTTCCATAAACAGAATCTTCATACTGATTGATAACCGCCACCATGATGTTCATGCCGATGGCTCCACCTTTGCCAAGAAATTTAGCATCTCTGACATCTTGAGCTGCGGCCTCGCGAGCCTTCATTTTTCTGTTATGCCTCTTAGAAACAATTCGATCTAAACCAGCACTCGAAAGGACTCCCATCCCTCCTTCTAAAGCCACGGCGCCCGCAAGGGTGTAGCTTGACAATCCAATCCCCATACCACCTTGGATTATGGGCACATTCACTTCATAATTTTTAATTTTCATTGAGGGAAGAGTCATTCAACATCCTTTACTACTTTTAAACAGCATTTACTTTTACACAACATTTTCACAACATTTCTGAAAGCACTTAATTTTAAGACAACAGGAACATGAAGATAGCCTTAATACTTTGGGCTGTAAAATCAAAAAAAAAGTAAGAATATTTTTCACAAAATTTTAGCTTATAATTATTGCAATGTGTCGACTTTGTTTGAACCTGGCCAGAGGTCCTAAGCCCTTATCTTTTTATTTCATTCAACCGAAGAAATCCCTGCGATCTTATAAATTGAATGGATTAATTAAATGGGTTCTATGATTCGAAGACTATTTTGGGCATTTTTTCTTTCAGGAAGTTGTTTCCTAGCAACATTTTTATGGTTGCAAGCTCAAGAGAAAAGAACCACTGTTTCTGAAAAAGAGAGAATTGCCCAAGTAACGTATATCACTGAAGATGCCAGAAAAAAAATCCCACAAAGCCTCCAATGGCTTCCTATTTCCAATGGGGATACCCTTTTCGATGGAGACTCTATCCGAACCTCTGATAAAAGTGAAGTGAAAATTAGCTTTACTGACGGACGTTCTATCCTTGTAGATTCAGGGTCTACGATCGTCATCCAAAAAAATAAGGATGAAATTTCACTTGATTTAGTGGAAGGGTCTCTCTTTGTTGATGCTAAAAAAGAAAATGTACCCACACGTGATTCTCTTGAAAACAAAGCAAAAACAAAAAATGAAATTGTTTTCAAATCTGAAAAGAACCGCTTTGTCCTGGATGGATCTAAATCTATTTTGTCAAAAAGCAAAGGACAACAGGCCCAAGTGAATATCCTTGAAGGCCAGGGCAAATTCAACGACTCCTCTGGAAAAATGAAAGAACTAAATAAAGGCCAGTCCGTCACTCTCACAAATCAAGGCGCCCAAAACAATATTGAAATTAAAATATTATCTCCGAATTTAACAAAAGATTCGGATCAAATGTCACAGATTTACTACATTAATCCTGAAGGAGATTCGACGGTTACTTTTAAATGGAGAGGTTTTCCCAAAAATCATGAGATCACATTGTTAACTGGAAAATCAAAAAAAGAACTGACGGAAACAGAGATCCTCCCTGCAAACACAGACCATGTAAATACACTCTTAAAATTAGGGACTCATTACTGGCAACTTGTTTCGAAAGACCCAAAAACAAAAACCAAGGTCCATTCTTCCAATGTTTATAAACTAGAAATTTTAAGCCGGTACCCAGCCATCCTGTTTGCTCCAGAAAATAATAAACTCTTTGAAAATGAACTCATGCCTCTTTCTGTTCTTTTGCAATGGCAAAAACCAGAGTCTTCAAAAAGCGTTCATTTGGAACTAGGAACGCATTCCCAAATGCTTCCTCAATTTTTGATACTAAAAAATATCAATGTCAGTCAAACTCAGGAGTACACCGCCAAAGATCTTAAAGAAGGAGATTATTATTGGCGGTTATCGACAAAATATCCAGATTCAGATATTCCCTTTCAAACAAAAATTCAAAAATTTACTGTTAAAAAAACAATCAAGGAACCTCCCAAGCCCCCACCTCTCTTGTCTTGGATCAAAACTCCGGAAAAGCAATTTTACCTCAATCAACCCCATATTGAATTAAATTGGGAAACTCAATCCAGGAAAGAGGAAATCCTCTCATGGAATATTCAAGTTTTAGGCGCAGAAAACGAGAAAATCATCACGCAAAGAATTCCATCAACGGGAACTCAATTAAGCTCATTTAAATCCAACCTCAGCTCTCCAGGAAAGTTTTCAATATCTATTGAGGCTCTTGATAAAAATGGACTTGTATTGGGAACACTTCCCACGAGACAGATCGAAGTCAATGAATTCCCATTGCCGAAGGCTCCCATTTTTAACAATGTAGATTATAAACGAAATACAAAAACAAATAAGGTGTTTTTTGAAAATGGAATTTTACAATTGAAATGGAATTTTCAAAGCCTCGTCAAAGAGTATGAGGTTGAATTAAATAGCTCTCTTGATTCGGAAAATCAAAAGCTCGTCCTTGATAAAAACTTACTTGATTACAAAGGGAAATCCGGTACCGGGCTCACTCCTGGACAATACCAAATAAAAATCACACCCATTGATCAACACAACCGCCGTGGGCCTTCCAGTGAAAGTTTCGATTTTGAAGTGCCTAAATTTACGACGATGTCCGCACCCAAACTGAAAAATTTAAACATTAAGCAAAATTCGGAGTGAATGTGACTCTCAGAATTTTCATTCTCCTCATATTATCCTCATTGATAGCCAAGTCCGAAGGGGTTTATAAAAAAACCATATCTTTTGAATGGGACCCCGTTCCTGGTGCCGCGAAGTACGAAGTTAAATTTATCAATTATAAAAATGGAGAACCCGTCATCACCTCTCAATTTACTGAATCCAATACTTATTACGGTTCTATTCCTCCAGGGAAATACAAAATGAGTTTACGTTCCCTTGACAACCGAAATGTTCCAGGTGTGTGGAGCGAAGAAGTCGAATTCCCTGTTCTTTTAGATAAAGTAAAAATAATTGAACCAAAGGAAGATCACTTTGAGGCATCCAGCAATAATGAGGAATCTGAAACCGTCTCATTTTCTTGGGAGAATGTTTTAGGTGCTGATTTTTATCAACTCACCATCATCGATAGTGATTCCAATCAAGTTCTTTTCAAGGAAGTAATTAATGCTTTAGAAACAAAAGTGAATCTTCCGATTGGCATCAATTACTTATGGAGCCTCACCGCTTTGGATAATTCTGGCCTTACTAGTGATAGCGAAACAACAGGAAATCTGATTCTCTATGGACAAAAGCTCAACAAACCAAAGATTGAAACACCAGAAAATCAATTCGTCAGAGAACTTAAATGGCAAGACTCTCCGAACACCCTCAGTTATCAAGTTGAATTACAAAAATACAATCCCAAAAATAAAAAATGGGAATTCAAGGTTTTAGAAAAATCCTATCAAGGAAACAAAATTGTTTTTGATGATAAATGGCCTGGAGGACAATATAGAATCTTACTTAAAGCCAAAGGAAAGTACAGACCCGATTCTGACAAAGCCGTGCTTCTTTTTTTAGTAAAGCACGGAGACAGATCCGAATCAGCAGAATATACCTATGTTCTGCGTAAATCTGTAGATCGTGTCAATGGATACTATGGAACGGCAAGTTGGTTCCTGAGTTTGGTTAACTATACTTCATCCTATAAAGGTTTAAATCCCAAATACAACGTTTTTGGAGGTACGGGACGACTAGGCTATGGCTGGTTTAAGGAAAACACTCCTGTCGGTTACTACGGCTACTGGGATATCAGCGGTTTTTTAAAAGATGAATCCTATCAACGATCATTTATTTACCATTCCTTATCGGGGACCATTATTTATAGAAAAACCATCCGAAATGTCGATGAATTCAGAGTTAATTCAGGTTTATTCTATAAGGAAATACCACAGACAATGGCCGACCTTGATGAAATAACTACCTATTTTAAAAATAATAACCGGAGTATTAATGGGTTCAAAGGGACCAGCAATCAAATTGTTTCGATGGTGGGTCCACAAATGGGAATGGAGTACTGGTTTTCCCTGACTCCCAAGCTAGGGTTTCAAGTAAATGCGCAGTGGTACTTTGCCACACAAGCTGTCAAGCTGCCGAAAAATGGAAAAGATTTTAAAGCCTCCATTTCAAATCAATATGGAATCATGGGCAGTTACAAAGTGAGTCAAAAATTTACTGGTTTATTAGGTTTAACCTACAAAAAGGATCAAGCCTTATACAAGGATGACTCTTCCTCCGAAGGAAAATTTCAGTTGAGCTCAGCCGATGCCCTTTATGATTCAAATACCGATGTTTCGACAAGTGTGAGTGGATTTTACCTTAGCCTCTTTGCGGAATATGCATTTTAAGGAGAAAATATGAAAATACCTATCTCGATAAAACTGATCATTATCACGAGTCTTCTTCTTATTGGCGTCACCGTTCCCGTCTCCATAAAGACTTCAAGCATTACCAAAGAGAAACTCGTCGATGCTCAACAAGACAACAATATAGAGTTGGCCAAAGGTAAATCGCGAGAAATTGATCATATTTTCTCTGGATTAAAAGATAAAATTTCCCTCAATGGCCGATTACTCTTGAGTTTAAAAGAAACTGAAGAAATGCTCTCAACACAAGCATCGAACGCGAACGCGATGCAAAACTATAATAACTTAAAAAGAGATATCGATAACAATTTTAACTTAGACAGCTTTATTTTAGGTATCGAAGCTTATAAATTCGAGAATTCCATGGCTACTAAATTAAATGCCAAATACAAAGCGAAAACAGAAGCCAACATGGTCTACAATGAACAAGCGGTAAAGTATTTCAGAAAATATTATCCTATTTATTATACTAAGATCGTTGAAGGTAAAGGAAATATGATCTTGTTAAATAGTTCGATAAAAGGGTATGAACCTGTTTTAACCATTGGCTTACCCCTGATCAGGGACGCCGCCAATAAAATTACCCATGTTGTTATTGCAGATATTTCCCTTTCTGTTTTACAAAAAACTGTTTCTGAAAACGGCACCACCAGTTCTTTTTTTATTACCGATGCCAATGGGATTACCTTGGCTGACGTAGATGAAACCAAAGTCATTAATAAAGTTAATATTTCAGATCAAGATATTGTCTCTTATGCTAAGGAAAGCATCATGGCTAATGGGATGAAATATATTAAAGACAAGAAAACGCGTAAAGCTTTTTATGCGGCATTTTCAAAAACATCTTTCGGCCCCATTGTCTTTGCTCAGCTAGATGAAAATGTGATCTTGGCAGTTATCGACGAACTCAATTTAAATATTATTCGTATTGTTGGGTATTTTTTATCTGGAACTCTGTTTTTAATTTTTCTTTTTTCGATGTCTCTAACTCAGCCCCTCGAAAAATTAACAAGTCTAATCCGACTGGTTTCCAAAGGAAACTTCAATGTCAAGGCGGCTCTGCAAATCAACTCATTTTTAAAAGACGAAGTCCGAGAGCTCGCCGTGGCTTTTGATCAAATGACGGAAGGGTTAAAAGAAAGAGATAAGGTAAAAAATCTTTTCAATAAATTCCATGGCTCAAGCATCACTGAAGATTTAATGAAAAAAGATGTCAGTATAGGTGGACAGAGCAAAGAAGTGATTGTTTTTTTTAGCGATATCCGTGGCTTCACTGCCTTTTCTGAGAAGAAAAAACCTGAAGAAGTGGTTAAGATGCTTAATGAATACTTCGCTGTGATGGTTAAAATTATCAACTCCCATGGTGGCATTGTTGATAAATTTATTGGCGATGCGATCATGGCCGTTTGGGGTGTTCCTAAATCCTCAAACAAAGACGCTCACAATGCGGTAAAAGCTTGTCTTGAAATGCGCAAGGCCCTTGCCGAGCTCAATGATAAAAGGCTCGCACGAAGTGAGTCTCCCATTCAAATTGGAATGGGACTTCATTATGGATCTGCCATCTCTGGCACCATTGGCTCGGAAGAAAGAATGGAGTACACCATTATTGGAAACACGGTGAATACGGGATCGCGAATTGAATCTTCCACAAAGGCGTTTGGCTCCGATTTACTTGTGAGTGATACCGTTATCGAAAAAGTTGGGAGCGATTTTCTAGCCGAGTATGCCGGTTCCGCTGAAGTCAAAGGTCGTTCTGAACCACTGAAGCTTCATAAGATCAGAGGATTTAAAAAACCAGATGGTGAGTATGAAGTTATTGTCACCCCCTATTCAGATTATGAACCAGAAGCTGCAGATAAAGTTAAAATAGCGGCTTAATTGAAAATGGTTCGAAGGTTCTATTGCTGTGGCTTATTTGTAGGCCTCGACCCTATCTCCTAGAATTTCAAAACTGGCGTCACCATACATAGATTTTTTGGTAACCATATTCAGCTCCCCATAGACCCAAATCGGCCCCATGGGAACTTCAGCACCATGACTGTTTCTCATTTTCACATAAACCATTTGGTTAGGTGGAGGCGCTGGAACGTGAATACAAGCTTGAGGAGTTGGCACTAATAAAAATTCTGTCACCATTTTAGAATTATCTTCCAAGGGAACCATAAATCCTGGAACTTTAACTTCTTTATGATTTAATTTTTCTAATTCGGCAGGAGATTTACCCGTAATGTAATCCATTTCCCCCAGCAGGCGCCAATCAACTTCTGTTTCCTTTCCTGAGAGTTTCAAGGATTTACCTGTAGAGAAGACGTAAAAAAAAGCGCCTCCTAAAATAAAAAGAAAAAGACATCCAGCAATAAAATAAGGTCTATTTAATATCGACTTCATAAAGATTGGTTGATAATAATAGAAGAGTTCGTATCAAGCAATAAGGATTTTTCTATGCAAAAAGTTAGAGGCACTCAAGATTGGTTTGAAAAGGAAAGCTTTTATTTTCGCTCCATGGAGGAACAATTTTTTAAAAAAGCTCTTGCTTATGGCTTTGGTGAAATTAAAACGCCTCTGTTTGAACACTCTGAAGTTTTCCACCGCACTCTGGGCGAAAGCTCCGATGTGATTGCAAAGGAAACTTATACCTTTAATGACCGATCCAATGAGTCCCTGACTCTGAGACCCGAAGGAACGGCTGGGATTGCTCGTTCTTTTATTTCTGAAGGCTTAGCCCAAAAAATTCCACTTAAATTTTATTACTGCGGGCCCATGTTTCGTTATGAGCGACCACAAAAAGGAAGATTCAGACAGTTTCACCAAATGGGCATTGAAGTTTTAGGAATTGATTCGCCAAGCATGGATATTGAGTGTTTACAATTAGGATATGATTTACTCAAAATTATTGGTGTCGAACAAAAATGTGTTTTAAAATTAAACACCCTTGGTGACCCAGAATCTCGAGCTGCTTATAAAGAAAAGTTGGTCTCGTACTACTCTCAGTTTAAACAGGATTTATCCAAAGACTCACAGACTCGCTTAGTCAAGAATCCCTTGCGCATTCTAGACAGCAAAGATGAAAAGGATATTGAAATAAATCAAATGGCACCCAAACTCCTTGAATCTCTGAATGAAAGTTCAAAAAAATATTTTGATACCTTAATCTCCTTATTGGAAAAAGTAAACTTAGCTTACCAAATCGATAACAGCCTCGTTCGCGGGCTGGATTATTATGGCCACACGGTTTTCGAGTTTGTCACTCAAGAGCTCGGAGCCCAAGGCACTGTCCTGGCCGGTGGTCGCTATGATGGACTTATCAGTTTGATGGGAGGACCGAAAACCCCCGGCGTTGGATGGGCTGCGGGGGTGGAGCGACTCATTGATCTTGCTAACAAGGAACTTCTTTCAGAACAAAGAACTCTTATTTCCTTGATAGCCGCCGACGAGACAGGAGAACCCGAGGTTCTTAAATTAGCTGCAAGAATCAGAAATTTTGCAACTCACACTTTTTCAACTCATATTAAACTAACGACTGAAATTATTTATGGTGGCAATGTAGGAAAGAAGATGAAAAAGGCAGCCAGTAAAAATTCTGATTTTGCCCTTGTTATTGGCAGCACTGAAATTGAAAATAAAATTTTATCGGTCAAGAATATGAAAACGGGAGAATCATTTCAAATACCCTTTGAATTGGACTCACTTATGAAAGTACTGGGTTCAAATTGAAATCACTTAGGGCGCGTTTGAAAAGTCTTAAATCTATTTTATTATCTCTATCATTGGCCTTGATTCTTTCATGCCAGACTTCACAACAAAAACAAGATCTCCCTGCTGTTTCCGCTCCGTCTTCTCCTCAACCTAAAGAATTTAAAATTCAACTCGATCAATCGATGCAATGGTTTCAAGCCGCCCGCAAAGGTGATGCTGGCACTCTACAAAAACTTCACGGGGATTTAAATGTTCCTTGGGATTTTTCATCGAAGGTAGGGGTGACGGCCCTTATGATGGCCAGTCGATATGGAAAAAGGGAACTCATTGAATTTCTCTTAAATCAAAACGTAAATGTTAATTTAGTAGACCTGTATGGATACAATGCTCTTTCTTACGCCGTTTTTGGTCCCCTCCCCTTATCTGAAAAGAAAACAATAGCCGCCTTCTTAATTGAAAAACAGGCCGATCCTTTTCAAGAAGATCACATTCAAACACGACCCGTTTTATTTTTAATTGAGAACGGTCTTCTAGATTTGCTTAGGAAAATAACTTGGAGCGTTCATGAAGACTGTGATCAGAAAAAAAGATTTTCAACAGATTTTTCTTTGATAAAACATGCTGCAAACAATGATCAACCTGAGGTTGCAGAGTTCTTCAAATCCATTCACTGCCCCTAGATGAAATTCTGATAAATTTAATGTTATTAAGTAATAGGTAATCGTTCTCTCTACCATTCTATTCGGTTTAACATTCGTGGATGGGGTTGGTGGTTTCTAAGTTTTCCAGTGGGAGCGAAGGACTCGAAAGAATCTGCTAAAACCGTAACATGGTCATCCATTCGCTGAAGCCTTCCTGTAACTATTAAAAATCTTGAAGATCGAAATACTTGTTTAAAGCCATCATAAACAGCAGGTCTTGCAACTAAATCAATGGTTCCAAATTCGTCTTCCAGAGTGATAAAGCCAAAACCTTTTGCAGGTGGTGGTCTTTGATCAACCAACAAGATGCCAGCACACCTTAATAGGGAATTAGTTTTTATTTGTCGTATAAGTTTGGAGTTTGTTGGTGGTAAGATGGACACTTCAAGACGAAGCTGTTTCATTAAACTCCCTTTGAGGGAATACCCAATAGTTCTATAGTCAATGATAGCTTCTTCAAGTTCTGTCATTTTATCAAAAAGCTCTTCGCTATCGATTCTTAAGTTTTCATCGAACAAAGATAATTGAACTGAAGATGAGCCTTGGATTACTAAATTCTTAAAGGCCAGTGATTTCCAAAAAGAGTGTCTTCGATCAATGCCATAACATTCAAAGGTATTAGCCATAGTGAGATTGTTCAAAACGGCTTTATCAAAGTTTGTTCGAGCAATAAAATCCTCAACAGATTGGAATGGCTTTTTTTTTCTTTCTAAAATCAACTCGTCAACGTCTTCTTTTCTCATTTTTCCAATATTTCTAAAACCCATCCGAACTGTTTTATGACCTTCCATGATGGCATCCCACTCGGACTTTAAAGGATGAACAGGTAAAACATTCACATCGCTATTTCGTTTAGCTTCATTAATAAGAAAATCAATTCGGTAAAACCCCATGGGTTGAGAATTAATAAGGGCACACAGGTATTCCGCAGGATAATGCGCCTTTAAATAGGCGGACTTAAATGCTAACGACCCATAGGAGGCGGCATGAGCTTCTGGAAATCCATAGCTAGCAAATCCTTGAGTTCTATTCATGATGTCAGTAGCTAATTTTTCACTGATTCCATTTGCAAGCATGGATTTAAATAATTTTTGCCCTTGGCTATTCACACTGGAGGCACTTCGCTCCTTACCAAGGGATCTTCTTAATTGATCGGCCTCGATGGAACTCCAATGGCAAACTTCCATGGCAATTTGCATGATTTGATCTGGGAACATGGCAACGCCGTGGGTTCTGCCAAGAATATGATCCATGGCGGAGTTTCCACTTTTAAAGGGAAATCCTTTTTTAGCTTGCAGTCTTCCGCGCAAATAAGACCTACTCATGCCACCTTTACTCATACTTGGCCGAATGAGGGCGACTTGAATGGTCATTTCATAAGGAGTTGCCGGCTTTGTGTGGGGCAAGGAATTCATTTGCGCGCGGGATTCAATTTGAAAGCAACCTGCAGTTTCTGCTCTTTGAATGATTTGGTAGGTTCGGGCATCATTTATGGGAATATCCCGCCAATCCATTCCAATGAGATTTGTAGCTTTGCGAATAGCTGTGAGAAAACCAATGGAAAGAATATCAATTTTCATCATGCCTAAGGTTTCAAGATCATGTTTATCCCATTGAACAATGGTTCTGCCATCCATTGCCGCTGGCTCTACGGGAACCGTTTCAACGAGAAGTTCATTGGTAATTACAAAACCTCCTGAGTGGGTTCCAATGTGTCTAGGGAAATCGGCGATCTCTGAGGTGAGTGTTTCAACAAAGACACCACGATAAGCATATTGCTTGGCAAGCTCAGTGAAACGGGATCTGACAACATCAGCCTTAAGCGTTCCTACTTCGACGCCAATGGCTTTGCAGATTTCGCGAAAAGCTCCGGCAGATTTATAGGTATGAACGGCGGCAACCATTCCCGCTCGATCCCGGCCATAACGAGCATAAATTCCTTGAATGACCTCCTCCCGACGTTCATGTTCAAAGTCGACATCAATATCTGGAGGATCTTTTCTGGCATCATTAGCAAATCTATCAAATAACAATTGAGCCGCCACGGGATCAACGGCAGTAATTCCCAAAGCATAGCATACAATAGAACTAGCTGCTGAACCCCGCCCCTGGAAAACAATTTTCTTCTCCTTAGCTTCTTTAAGAATATCGTGCATTGTTAAAAAATAATCTTCTTCCCCGCGTTTGGAAAAAAAATCGAGCTCCCTGCGAATTTGCTTGTCTACTTCGGGCGAAAGAAGCCCCTTATATCTCTCCTTAGCACCTGCTAAAACGAGCTCCCGTAAATAAGACTTTGCCGTGTGTCCAGGTGGCACGGACTCCTTTGGATAGGTGTACTTTAGCTCTGACAATGAGAAAGTACAACTCTCTGCGATCAAAACCGTATTATGAATCGCTTGCGGCAAATCAGAGAACAGAAGTTCCATTTGCATGGATGATTTTAAGTAGCGCTCATGATTGCCAAATAATTTAAACCCAGCAGTATCTAAAGTCACACTCTCACGAATACAGGTTAAACAATCCTGTAGGGGGCGCCTTTTATAGTCATGATAATGAACATCATTAGAGGCTACAATAGGAAACCCATATTGACTTGAAAGCTCCATGGCCTTAAGGGTTCTCTTTCGATCGAGACCATCCAGATACCTGCAAAGGGTAATAAAAACAGAACCAAAATTTTTCACAAAGAAATTAAAATGATTGGCTTCATCATTCTTTAAAAGACAAACTAGGTCCTCCTCGCAAGAGCTCCGACGAATCAGAAACTCTAATTCATCAAGGCTTAAAAACCCTTCCCCTTTTGGTTTTCCTGCATGTGTCTGAGTAATGATTCTACATAAAATGCCCCAGCCTTTTCTGGTCTTAGCAAGAAAAGTAATTGGTGGATGATTTTCAATGGTGATTTCAGAACCACAAAGTAATTTGATGTGAGGAGCTTTATCTCTAATAGTTTCAAAGGCCCTTGGAAGACCATACACACCATTGATGTCAGCAATTCCAATTGCCGGCATACCAAGCTCATATGCCTTTAGGATGTATTCACGGGCATCAGAAGCACCTCTAAGAAAAGAAAAATTTGATTTGGCATTCAGTTCGACGTACATAGTTAACCATAATATCCATGAAGAAAATATTCTCGAGCCGGAGTTTCAAAAACTGAAATTTTCTGATGGCCTTCAAGTTCCACATGGTAGTAGTACCGCTCAAAAATATCCTTTACTTCCACATTTGGTTTTTCATACCAGCCCCCGGTGATGATTTCTACCTGATTGTCCCAATTTAAAATGCGATACTTTTTCTTTTTAATATGGACATATCCAGCAGTGACTTCAATTTTGATAGGATACCGACAAAGGAAGGTTGTGCGTTCTGGAATAACACCTGCAATTTTTGGAATACGGATAACCACCTCGTGAGGGTTATCGTATTTTTTTCTCCAAGATTTTTCAGGACGACGATCCTCTGTCAATACGGCTTGATAAATATTTTCTTTTCCTAAAAGTTCAATAAGCTGATTATGAATAGAATAAATTTCCTCCATTTTTTCTTCAACGTTATCAAAAATATTCTTCTGACCCTCATTGGTCGCAACAGTTCTTAAAACTTTGGATTCGATCATTTCAATGGGCGATAGTATGGGGCGCCTTTCAAATTCTCGGGTTAAGCGCTCCTTTAAAATTCGCAACGTTCCTTTACTTGAGCTTTGCGGAGTATAAAAATCAAACTCCAGAACTCTAACATTATGGGGATGAATCGAAATCTTTTCACAGGAAATCTGAACTTGTAACTTCATTAATTTCTTTCGCCTTGAAAAAAGGCGAGCAAATATTTTGTCCAATTGAGATTTTAATTCAAAAAGAATCGGTTCAAGCTCACCATAAAATTCAAAGAAGGGAAACTCCTTTCTCTCTTGAATGGTTTCTTCTGGTCTCCACTGTGGCCAAGTAACAAGATCCAACTGCTGGGCGCGGTTGTGGCAATGGCGGCCAACAATTCCAAATCGTGATAACAGCTCACTGGCAGGGATACGTTTAAATTGACCTAATGTTTTAATGCCCAAGTCTTGGAATGAGTTGATTAAATTTTGTACTGACTTTCTCAGTACGAAGTCGCGATCAAAAGGATCTGCCAATTCCAGCAAGGCAATCAAGGGTAAATCATTAATGTTCTTTGTCTTAAACAGAGCCTTCAGTAAGGAGTCCGTAATATCGGTTCCTATACCTAGGTGGGCCCTGTAACCATTACGTTTAAGAAGAATTTCACTGCGAATTTTAAAACTTTCTTCTGAATAGATCCTGCTGCATTTTCCAATCTCAATGAAGATGGCTCTATTTCCCCTTAAGGCAATCTGTGGACTAAAGCGCAAAAAAAGTTCTGCTAACTTTGATACTGGCACATCTACATCAAACCAAAGACAAGCAACCTTCATACAGGCTTACCCCCTGGAACCTTCATAGACCAATTCCGTATTTTTGTTTTTGAACCCACAAATTAAAACCCTCTGGAGAAAAATTAATTTCCAATTGCAAAGCGATAGGCCAGGCTTGGGAAAAGTTTTGATTCCCCAGAAGAAACAAGGTGCTCTTGGATTTTTCAGCTAAAAATTGAAACCTTTGAAAAATTTTGATGTCACTAAATCCATTCGGTGCGACAACAAATGGATAATGCTGACACTCTAAAGCAAGACGTAATGGGATTTGTAAATCCCCAGAGGAATTAACAAATTTAATCCTCTCAAGATTTACCCCACGCTGATAGATAGCCGTAGGGTTTGCTGCTGATTCGCGCTCACACCAAAAAATATATTGTTCAGTGTGCATCGCAAAAAATTTCAACAACCATTCAGTGCGTGCATTTCCAAGCAGTTCAGCTACAATACCCTTGGCGACTCCTGCTGAGAAATCAGGAGCGGCCCAGAACTCTTTATCTGTTGAAATAACACTTCCGGTGATTTGTCGTAAGTTTTGTAAGAGCTCTGCTTTACCCATGAAATTTTCCTTTCGCTGTAAAAAGGTCAATTCCATGAATAGGTGTAAATTATATGTAAGTCAATGAGTCTAACTTTTAAAATTTTCTAAGAAAGACTCTTGTGTTGTAGAAAGGTATGAGCAATTCCAATGACTTACACAAGTTGAAACTGCGAGTAAAGGTAACCGACGCTAGGTCTAAATCTAGTTATCATTTGGCCATTTATTTAAATGAATAAACTGATACTGGCCAAAAAAAGTAGGGAGGTAGTACATGTGCTATTCAGCAATGGTGGAACAAGACGCAAAAAAACTAGCAAGAATGTTCAATGCAAAAGTTCAAACAGATTTTTATAGTGAACTTTTTGGTAGAAGACTAGAAGGTGAAAAACTCACCATCAACAAAGCTATGGAGATTCCCTTTCTAAAAAATGCAAGCTCCATGGAGGAAAAGGCGATAGCTAGCAAAATCAGAAAGTGGCACGAAAATGAAATTAAACGGTTAAATGAAGAACTTGAAAAACAAGAAATCCGCTTAAAAAAAGCAGAAGAAACTCTCAAAGAAAAAGAAACTAAAAAAGCTTTTGAAGACAAACGAATTTCTACAAGCAAAATATCCAAATGCAAATTCGACATTGCAAGACACGAGACTGAAAATTTAAAGTCTGAATCAGAATCCAGAATCTATCCTTTTAATTATATCTCTGTATTATGCTTAGATGATGGGGGAAATAAAGTCATCAGACCCATGCGATATCACATGCGACCCCATAATGAAAATGAAAGCTTCGATGAAACCCACGGGGGCTGCTACAACGCAAGATTTGACAGCCTGACCAAAGTGAGATTTTGGAATGATTCACTGCTAAAGCGCCGAGGATTAATGGTACTTAAAAAGTTTTATGAAAACGTCCCCATTGAAAAATATCCAAACCGCAAAAATCTCCCCGCCGAAATCCAAAATCAAAACAACATAGTCATTTGCTTTGAACCTAAGGGGATAGAAAATATGTTTATTCCTGTAATATGGGATTGCTGGGAAAAAAGTGGCCAACCACAATTGTATTCAGCAGCACTGATAACAGACGAACCGGCTCCAGAGATAAGGGCAACGGGGCACGACCGTACTCCCATTTTCATAAAAGAAATAGCAGTGGATAACTGGCTAAAGGCACAAGGGACGGCAAAAGAAATAAAGGACATTTTTTTGAGTGACAGAGAAAAACCATACTATGATCACGAAGTCATGGGAGCCGCTTAAATCTAGAATTATGAAATGTTAACTTAGCCAATTTCTTCCAGGTGGAATCGATGACGTATCGACATTGGGATGCTTTACAATGTTAAATCTCAAGTTGCGACGAATTTCCTTGAGGCATTTAGGGGATTCCAAAAACGGGACATGACTAAATTTAAGGCAAACTGTCAAACAATTATTGACTTTCCGTGCTGATAAGGCGCCCAAAATTCCCTCATTTAGTATTCATTCGAAGCTAGTTTGGTCTGATTTTGGCATTTACCAATTCTTAATTCAGTACTTTTTTCTGAAATGGAAATGGAGGAATCAAATGCGTCTCATAATTGCTAGTATAAGTTTTGCCGCTTTAGGATCTGGTGTTTTAGCTTCCAAAAGTTTGGCGAGCAATTTTAAAATCGATCCAACTCAAAGCAGAGTTGAGTGGAGCGGATCAAAAGCCACCGGTGCTATTCACCACGGCAATATTGCAATCAAAGAAGGACTCTTTGAGGTTAAAAACGAAAATATACTAGCTGGCTTGATAAAAGTTGATATGAATACCCTATCGAATGAAGATCTCAAAGAGAGCCCGAACTTACAAGATTCCCTGGTAAAGCATTTGAAGTCCGCAGATTTCTTCAAAGTTGCCGAGCATCCAGAATCTACCTTTGTTGTGTCCTCTGTGCAGAAGAAATCTGCAAATCAATATTTGTTTAAGGGTGATCTCACCATTGTGGGCGTGAAAAAGCCAGTGGAATTTTTGGCTCAAGTCAAAATGGAAAAGAATATTCTGAAAGGCGAAGCTACGCTGAAGTTGGACAGGACCAAATGGGGTCTAAAGTATGCCTCAGGAAAGCTCTTTGCACAACTTGGTGATAGACTTATCAAAGATGAAATGATTCTGAAGCTCAAATTAGTAGCCCAAAAAGATCAAGTGGAGAAACGTGTCGCTTCTAAGGATAAGATCAACTGACCTTATAAACCTTTGGCTACCCAAATAAAAGAGAACTCGACAAATCCTAATTTGGGCTCGGAGAAATAAAATTTCATTTACGTCATTTTAAATATTTGATCCAAAATCACAAACGAACCGATAGCCAAAACGAAATACCCGAACCCCCGCTTGAGCAACTTCTCGTTAACTCTCGAAGAATAAAATTGGCCAATGGCAATTCCAAAAATTCCTATGACTGCGATCTTCAAAAGTAAAGGCCAGTCGAAGTCTAGATTTCCGATGCTCATCGTAAAACCAAAAATAGAGTTTGCAGCGATGATGGCAAGTGAGGTCCCCACCGCCCTCTTCATTGGTAACTTCAATAGTAGGACTAGAGCTGGAATAATTAAAAATCCGCCTCCAGCTCCGACAAAACCAGTGGTGACACCGACTAAAAATCCCTGCCAAATTACTATAGTCAAACTAGCTTTACCGCTATTTGAAACTTCGGCAATAGGCTCAAGTGTCGCTTTCCCTGAACGGATCATAGCTCGGGACGCAAGCACCATGATAATGCCGAAAAATCCCATCAATAAGAGTGGCTTTGTGAGTGTAAACTCGCCCAGAAAAATTATATGATCTGGAATATAGGGCAAAATAAAATGTCTTGCTGTAAAAACACCTAGGAAGCTTGGAATTGCAAAACGTACTCCGGTTTTAAAATCAATCAACTTTTTTCGCGCATTCAAAATAGCACCAACAAAAGCCGTTGATCCGACAACAAAAAGTGATCCTGAGGTCGCAATAAGAGGGTCTTGTCCAAATAAGTAAACAAGAATTGGAACTGTAAGAATAGAACCACCACCTCCAATAAGGCCAAGGGAAACTCCCATTACAATGGCGGCTAGATATCCTACAAATTCCAAGGCTACCTCTTTATACTGTATCGGCGATCAATGATCTGAAACAAGAGCCTACCAGAAATAAAATGCCACCTCGAAGCCCTATCTCGTAGCAAAGGTAACTGATACTGCAAACAAGAATTGCTCATCTAAAGACCGTCCTTGTGTTCAACTGGAAGTTTGCATTCATTCCAACTAAGCATTCCACCACCCAGATGAGATATCTTTTTAAAACCCAAATCAATTCCAAGTTTTGCAGCATCTTGCGAGCGTTGGCCCGACCGACAGACAAACACTATTTCTTCTGACCGATTGTATCCTTCTAAAAACTGTTTCAATTTATCTCCCAAAGTAATTTGATGAGAATTTTCAATGTGACCTAGCTCGCCCACATATTCCTCTGGTCCACGCACATCAATAACTAAAGCTTGATCCCGTAGCGCGCTCAACTCTTGAGGAGTCAGTGTCTTAAAGTCGGTAGGTTTTTCATTTTTATCAGATGAGCCACAAGCCATATTTGCTGGAAGAGATTCTTTAATTTTTTTCGGCAAATCTAGTTTCAGATCTTTCATAATCTGCACAAATTGCGGTTTCGTTTTGCCGCCCCCAACCCGCGGGTTGTGCTGAATTTCCATTTCAATCGTGGATGACGTAAACCCCTTGTAGTCATGTGCCGGATAGACCTTTGTATCTTTAGGAAGAGTGAATAGTTTTTTATGTACGCTATCAAAAAGATCTTCGGCTGAACCACTCTGAAAGTCAGTTCGACCTGTTCCCCTTATAAGGAGAACATCACCTGTAAAAACCATTCCTTCGCAGGAAAAACTCAGCGAAGCATCTGTGTGCCCCGGTGTTTCTAAAGTTTTAATCTTGAACGGCCCGAAGCTTAACTCATCTCCTTCACTTAGATTCAAATCGGCGCAAGCTACACTTGCTGTTTTAGGCACCGCTGTTTTTACTCCCGTTCTTCTTCTGATTTCGCCAGCACCAGTCACATGATCTGCATGAATGTGGGTATCAAGAACATAAACAAGCTTCAAACCCAGCTCAGCGACAAGCTTTAGGTCCCGATCTACAGTTTCAATCACTGTATCAATTAAAATGGCTTCTTTTGAGACCGCATCCGCTAGCAGATAGGTGTAAGTCGAACTCTGCGTTTCGAAAAGTTGTTGAAATATTAAATTTTTATTCATCTTTGACCTCTTAATCTTAAATAGACCTCTTCACTTTTAGCTTGGCCTCTTAATATAAGTATATTATAATACTATAATATGAAAAGTCAAGTAAACCTTTCTGCGCTCGAAATGAAGAATATCCGCAACGAGGTTGCCGCAATATTGAAAGCCATTTCTCATCCTCAAAGACTTATGCTGCTCTGCCATCTGGCAGATGGAGAAAAAACTGTAGGCCAATTAGAAGAGCTTTGCGGCGGTTCTCAGTCTTCAATTTCTCAATTTTTGAAACTGATGAAACTTGAAGAAATGTTGACCTCTGAAAAGCGTGGACTCTATGTTTATTATAGCATTCATGACCCAAAAATAAAGAAGTTGATTTCTTCTCTCTATAAAATATTTTGCAATAAAAGAGGATAACATCCTCTTTGTTGATGTGCCATCGGGCCATACGAAGCAGTAAATTTGAAGGTCTATGGCACCAGTACCAAAGTCGTGGGTCTTCCTCATGTTTATTCCTTGTGGGTACAAAAAAAAAGCTACGGATTTTATTTCCGGAGCTTTCGGTCGGAGATTTAATTCATAAGGAAGTACTTAGCGTGTGAGTTTCCGCCAGCCATACTTTAAAACGGCTGGCTTGTAGCGAGTGTGGTAGATTAGTCAGCTGCGTATCGGTAATACTGAATCTTGGCTGTTTTGTCCTTAGTGATATTTATATATCCTGCACTCTCCAAACTATCAGCAACACTTTCTGTCGTCACCAATTGGATAAGTTTCGTTTTAGCAGAATCGGACAGGCAATTGACGTAAATGTTGTGAAGCACTACTTTTCCATCAAGACCGGTTTTTTGCGAATTTATCAGCGTCGTTGTACAATAGCGTGCATCAGCTCCTTCTGAGCGATCATAAAATAAAATCATACCTTCATCGAGCTTTTTTTCCATCAATCCTTCTGCGATTGCCCATTTTTTTAATTGGGGATACGCGCCTTTACCCCAACCCAAAGGGCCTGTTATTCCATAAAATGTACTTGATGAACCATCGGAACAATTGACAGTGTATTCGCTGCTGCAAACAGGGGCAAAGCCGCAAACAAGGTGTTCGGAAGTGGTACAAATGCGAGCCTGCACCAAACTGGTAAATAGAATAAAAGAAGAAATAATAGCTGATTTCATTTGAAATCCTGATTAAAGTTTAGGACACGGCTTCGTTGCAAAAAAGATTGAAACCATGTTGTTAATTGGCAGAGACCTTAACGCTGATCTTGAAGTTTTTAAAGTGTATTTGTTTTGGTCAGTAAATAAGCTAGGATTACATTTGTCAGAAAAAATGAAAGCTAAATTAAAGACTAGGGGCAGAAATTATTCTTTGAAACTAGGATAGAAATTGGCTTAATTCTTCCCATGCGCTATTAAAATTTAGCTGCAAAAAAAAGGAGACGATGAAAGGACAAAGTTGGATACGCAGTGGCGCTTGGGACTCATTCTGGATCTTAAATGGGATTCCCATTGCTCTTATTTTTTTTATCTTTCAAAAATTTGACCTTGATGGAAAGGCTACCCTAGCCGCTGGATTTTTATTATGGGGAGGGCATCTTGTCTCCCCTGTGCTCGTCGCCTGGTCTCACTCGGAATTTAAAGCTCAAATGATTAAACACAAAATAAAATTTATTTGGATCCCTTTGCTTGCCATTATCGCATCTACTTTAATTGGCCTTCTGACCGGACTCAATTTGATGGGAATTCCTGCAGGTCCTGATTTCTTACCTCAAATAACTGCAACAAAAGATTATGTAAATGGTATGGTTCTATTAAGTATTTTTTATTTAACATGGAATACTTATCATTTTGCTTTTCAATATTTTGGCATCATGACTATTTATCGAATAAAGGATGGCGGATATAGTCCCATTCAAAGAAAATTTGATTTAATATTTTGCATTCTTAGTTATTTAATTATAATTCCTTTAAGTTGGTGGCTTGTTCATCATCGACTTGCTGGTCCTTATTTTCATTATTTAAAATCACCGACGAATCTTACAAAAGAGTTCTTAAAATATACTTGTATCATAGTTTCTATCTTCATCACCGCTATCATGTTTTTTAGAGAAATAAAACGCACTCAAAGCTATTGTCTTCCTCGACTTATTTTAATCCCTACAATTGGTTTATTACCTCTATTGGTTTTCTGGATAGATCCAGCATTTGTGGCCATTTACAATTTTTCCCATTGGCTCATTGCCATTGGAATAGCCGCACATACTATCTCCATTGATAAAAGTAAAATAAAAAAAACTAGTTGGCGAAAATCGTTTTTATTTTACGTTGTCTTGCTAATAGGAGTCTCAATAATGACTTTTGATCTTGCCATTGCGGGTGTCAAGTTAAGCCAACTAACCTATGATCTTATATCTTTTAACAATGTCCCCATTCTTCTTTCTGCTTTAGTAGGATTTCGATTTGGATTTGTGATGGTACATTTTATCTACGATAAAATCATTTACAAATTTAGCGACCCTTCTGTTAGAAAAACTATTGGCGCCGATTTACTAACAACTCCAGATTTTTAAAAAATAGGGTTCTAACTCATCTGTTCATTTAAACTGAACTCGATAAAGGCTGTTCCCATTGTATAAGAAAGATCATTACCTAATATATCAATAGCTTTTTCCACAATGTCTTAGTGGCCATTGAAGCCTTTATGAGCGTAATGCTCTCTAGCCGAACCCAAAAAGAACTTGAAACAATGGATGCTGAAATTATTGTTTCTGTCATGGGACACGATGAAACCTAGGAAAACTTAGCCATGCGTGATCGTAAACATTCCAAATAATCGAGTTCAAAATTAGTGAAACCGGCCATCTTTCTATAGGTATGACTTATTTTCTCGATTCTCTTGGGTATGCGAAAGCGAAAAGACTCTAAACGACTTGCAAAATCATTTTGCGGATCAATTTTTTCCTGTCTGCAAATCTCACGATACCAGCGTGAACCAAATGCGACATGTTCAATTTCTTCTTTTACTATTATTTTTGCAATAGCATGCAACGGTGATTCCAAAACAGCATTAAGTCGGCGTAAAAGTGTTTCGCCAGCATCCAGTCCGCTGCCCTCCAGGTAGCGATGCACAATTAATACCCGATCGAGCAATGAGTCGGTCCTATCTACTGCCGCCCAAAGCATCGTATGCGCAGGCCAGTCTCCCCAGCGAAACCCTAGTTTCTCAATTCCATCTAAGCATAAAGTTAAATGGTAGCTTTCTGAACGGATGACGCCAACCAATTCGTCACGAAATCCCTGAGGGGCTTCTGGAAATTCGTGCAAAGTTCTTAGCCCTAATTCCATAGCTTGCAATTCAATACTGGCAAGATCATGCAGTAGGCGGGCTTGACCTTCTTTAAAGGATAGGCCCATTTTCGGAGGTAATAGCCCGGGCACCAGTATTGGAACATCGCGGGCCGGTGCCATTGGGAAATCTTTCATAGGGAAATGGAAAGCTAGTTCAATAGCACTTTCAATTTCCAAAATCTTTTGCCGAGCCGAGACGGTTGAAAAAACCATAGACCAGTATAAACCAGAAAGTTCATGCACGCGCAAGAAATAAGACACTTACAATCATTGTTCCTTTTGCTGAGTGAACCTTCTGAAAACTAAAAACCTCGTTGAGTCATGATCCCCATACCAAGCAAATACGAGGAAATTACAGATCATATTTTTGAACTTTGGAATTCCATGAATCGTCTTTGTTCAAAGAAAATGATTGCGGCTATACCGTTATGGCTTCCATTCTATAAAAGTATAACAGAGAGTGTATTAAAGCTTTTAAAGAGCATTTCAGTATCAACTTAACCAATGGCTTTAGTCATCCCGATTGCTGTTTGTGGTATAGACAGCATCTCGATTCTTCGCAGATTCTCAAAAAACTTATAGACAGGTACCCGCTCTTCAAAACTCCTGGCGTTCGCGTTTTTATTCAAGATGAGATGTTCTGGACTGGAAATGGAACCGGAGATTTGGATTTGCAATTCTCAGAGACAAAGAAAGCAATCTCTCTGGTAAGGTCCGCTCTTCCCAAAGCCAAGATAGGAATTAATTTCACTCCTGCTTCCATCTTTTCTCTCCAAGCAAATACAACCCTGTATAACAAAGAGTTAGCCTACATTAAAAAAACTCTCGCAGTCCTCGACTGGATGGGTTTTGACCCCTACACCTTTGATATGAGTTCCAGTGGTGCCTCCTCCCTGGATAATCTTATCTCTATAACCGGAAATGCTGCAGACTTTGCACGGCAAGCCAACCCCGGAATTGAGAGATGGCTTGTCCTTCAGGGCTTCGCCAATCCAAACTGGGACCGGATTGAATTTTCAAAATTTATCCTGAAGCAAATGGCCATAGCAAATGAAAAATATGAAGGCACTGTTATTTTTGGTTGGCAACTCCAGGGAATTGATCTACCAGACAGCTGGGCCGGAATGAAGTTTCCTTCTTGGTTGAAGACTATCTACTTTAATTTTGCCATCCAGAAACAAAGACAACCAAATTCTTCAAGCCAGACTTGCCAAGCAGGCCAACTCCATCGCGAGCACTGAACTGTCAGAAGAATTTGCGATAACAACAAAAATGTAGTTCTTCGCCAGGCTCAAGAACCCGTCATGAGCCGAATGACCATCAGTGGGAATGCTGGATTCTCTCTCAATGTAACTAACTTAAATCTGATTGCAGATAACTCGGCCTATAAAATGACAAGTGGATTGGGTATTTGGTGTCACCCTTAGGCAGACTGGAGAAGTCATTGGACACGTTGGACTCAGTCCCCTCACCGATGGAGAAGTTGAAATTGGTTATGCTATAGGCGAAAGCCACCAAAAACGAAGTTTTGCCTCTCAATCTGCTGCAGCTGTAAGCATGTGGGCCATGTTAAATTTAGATCTTCCGAAAATAAATGGAATAGTTGCGAGTGAGAACGTTGGTTCGGGTCGCGTTTTAGAAAAAGCCGGTTTTACTCTCGAGGCCGAACAAGATCATTACTATCTCGGCAAGGTTCGCCTCCGGTAGAATATTTTCATTTTCCAAAACCAAGAGCCTTTGAGGTAACAAGCGCTTTAGAACCACTTCTTCTTGCAATTTAAAAATCACAATCCGCTTGGTTTTTTGGGCCCGTGGCTTTTTCTTCTAAGTCAGTTGTTTTGGGCCCACCTTTTCAATACTTTCCTTTATGAACAGGTCAGGATCGAGAACCATTCTAGAATCGTCCACTTTCGATAATCAGTTGCTAATTTTGAGCAAAAAGTTCCGATCAGGCATAACGCTAGCCTAAAAATTTCATTTGCTTCTAGATCGCAAAACCTTTTTCAAGTAAATCTATATTATGGATGGACTAATTATTGAAGGTGTTGCTGGTACCGGCAAATCAACAATCGTTTCAGGGTTACGTGATAGTAACTCATTTAAGCGACTCAAACCCTCATTTAAAATTATTTATGAAGAACTGACAACTGGAGAACTCGTTGCCGAGCTTCGTGATGAGCGACTATCAGATCAAGATCGTTATTCTAGATTGACTCAACTCATGCCGACCATTCAGACCCGACAAGCGTCTGGCGAATTTCTTGTTCTTGAGCGCTTCCACCCCACATTCTTCGCGTTGATGCCTAAATGTACTTTATTTGAAAGCTTCGACCAACAATTATTGAAATTGAATTTCGGTTTAGTCTTATTGGATTTTCCAAACAATAATTTTGGAGATAGATCTTTTTTTCGTCCTGAAATGGAAAATCAGAACTGGAGTAAGAATCTTATTGACTGGTATGGATCTCAGGAAGCGTCTATACTTGCGTTTATAGAGTCCCAAGAGAGACGAAGAAAATTTCTTGAGGTAACCAAACTAAAGAGCATTCTGATTGACACCAGTGAACGAAACTGGGAAGCCTATATCAAATCCATTATCAAATTCGTTGCTGAACAATAACCCAGCTATGCCACCTATCTAGTTCCTGAAAAAGAAATAATTCAAGACCCTAATAGCGGATCAAGAATAATTCGAACTAGTGTTTGTATTTGCTTTAAAGTGAAATCCCCGACCACGTAACTCTTGCATGGTAGTCAGTTAAGAATCAGCAACTCTAGCTTTTAACTGCTGGATCTTTTTTCCGTCTCGATTCTTAGGACCTTTTGGCCCGATACTGAGACTACTGCTAAAAAAAATTGAATCGATATTTGAAAATTGTAAAGATAAGGATGGCTGATTATTTCAGGTCAGCCCTTGCCAATCAAACCAGGGGTTAGTGTGCGCCCGCTGAAACAAAGAATTTTATTTCACGCCCTCATCAGGCTTCTCTTTAAAGATTTTATCATTTGATAACTTTTCTTTTATTGCTAGTCTTTCACAAATGACAAAGTCATCACAAGAATAAACTATAGATCCCCCAATATGGCATTCATTTTTCGAAGAATAACAATCATTTCCAGGTTTTTTTCCATTACAGTTTTTGATTTCTTTATACTTTGGATTACATTTTCTCAAAAAAGTTTCTTTTTTCTCTGAAACTTCATTCCTTTGTTTATCTTTACAAATAATGAAGTTTTCACAAGAATAAGCTATTGATCCACCTTTATAACAATCGTTATCTGCTCTGTAACAAGAATGATGCTCATCGCAACCAGCTTTCTCTCCTGCAGCCTTTAAGTTAAGGCACGGATTAGCTATTGAATTGGACGCAGTTAAGGATAGCAGTAAATAAAATAAATATTTAATCATGAAATTTCCTTTATTATATTCTTATATAGAAAACTGATTTTTTCAATTGGCTGATTAGTCTAGATTCCATGATTCAAAACCAAATGAATATCGACGGCACGTGATTTCCTAAGATTGAGCTAATCTGGCCTTGAAGTCGGACTTGCTCTGCCAACATAGCTGCCTTTGATTGTCTTAACGATACTAAGGGACTCTTGCGGTCAATCACTGGAGTTCATTTCTAGATGAAGTGCCAGTTCAGTTTTAGTCTCTAAATTTTGTATTAAAAGTATTCAGATTAATCGATAAGATGAGCAAAAAGGTTAAAATGAGACTGTGTTTAATACTATTAATTGGGTTTATATTTCCAGCTTCAATCGCCTATGGGATCGATAAGCCAATCATATCAGTATCTGAAGCGCATAAAATAAGTAAATTAAATCAAGAAAAGTTAAATCTATGTGTTAATTTTATCAAGAAACTAAAAAAAGATTATTCAAATGGCCCCATCCTTATTCAAAGATTTTTTAAAATAAATCCTTTGCCTAAAGCTATCGAAGACACACTCACTTCTCTTCTTTGGCGTGACAATGGGGATTTTTATTTAGCGCTGGAAATAAGAAATCTTGATAAAGAAGTATTAAATCTTAAGAAATTGAATCCGAATTGCACTTATTTAGAAAACAATGATGAAAAATCTTTAGTTCTCGTAAATGATGACAAATATTTATTAAAGTCTTCCCAGAATAGAAAAAATAGATTCTGCGTTAAACAATCTGATTGCAGTGACGAAATACATTTTCTAAAAAACAACCAAATAGTGTTTAACAAAGCTTTTCAACAAGAACTGTCTTCTAATAAATCGAAAATAAAAATTAAACCTCGTTATGATCTTCCTCCCCCGCCTCCGATTTTTGATAGTTCAGAATATATTTTTTGCAAAAATAACCAGTGTGCTTACAGGGAGAAAACTATAAAAATTAGAACCCAACCAGCTCCAGTTGGATTTCTTCTGAGTGGTGAAGATAGTAAAATGGTTGAAGAAGTTATACCTGATCACAGTGAAGACGATCTAGTTCCTGAAAAAGAAATAATTCAAGATCCTAATAGCGGATCAAGAATAATTCGAACTAGTGTTTATTTTTGCTTTAAATTGAAAACAAAAATTAAAGATGCAAATGATTTTTTGAAAAAATTTAATGCCCGCATTGCTTCAAGCATTAAAGGCAATAGCTGCGGAAGTCTAAGTATTCAGGACCCTCAGACTCTAGAAAATTATTATAAAAAAATAGAAATTATGAAAAAAAATACTGTCATAGATATTATTTTACAGGACAGTATTCCAAGTACTGAGTTTGATCCCAACCTTTAGAATGATCTAAAACACCAGATTCCCATGGAGGTCTTAAAAAAAGCAATCGAATTGACCTCGCAAAGTGGATTGCAAAAAGAAAACTGCCCAATAGCAAGCATACCGGGAAAAGATCCCAAAATTTGTTTGTAGACCGAAAAGTTGAAGCTTGTAATGAATGTTCTTGTTTTCTACTTATTACACATCATCGTAGCACCCATTAAAACTTTTCCAGATTGGATAGATGTGATGGTAAAACGCGTTCTTTGATTTTTGGCGCTTCGATAGAATTGGGCTTTAGCGTACTCCCAGCCGGGACTAATTCCACCCGCAAATTGAAAACTGCCAGTAGTAGGATTTATTTTATAACCCTTCGTGTAGTCGTAGTCGGGGTATTTCAATTGATCACTGAAGATCTCTGAACCAGGAACCCATGCGCTGAATATCACGGCCGGATCAAATATATGTCTTACGCTCCAGGAAATCCCCCGAAAGGTGGCTTCAAATCCGGGAACAAATGAGCGAGTCATCGCATCGACGTTTCGCTTGTCCATGTCGAGCGTTAATACTTTTGGATTTTGAAATGTAACGCTTGTCGCTTTACAGACCATAAGAACTTGGTATTTATCGCACACATCTCCGCACCCGCCACCCCCTGCCGAGGCTGGAATCGTAGTCGCTACTAAGCTGAGCAATATAATTAAAAACTTCATAGAGAATCTCCTTCGTTTGTTGAAGTGAGTACTATCCTTCGAGGCTCCATAAGTTAAATTAAACGATTTAATGACACTATCTTTTTTTTTAATGCGACAAAGTGATACCAAGATGGCAACTGAGCTTGCTGTGTTAAAATGAGTGTTCAAAATCAGCTTAAAAACCCTTCATTGCATGGCTCAATTGGAAATTTAAGTCCAAAGATGTTTATAGAAAATTTAAATAATGGAGAATTTACACCTAGAGTCGTCGCCGTCTAGGTGTCCACAATTAAGGGGTTGACGGGTTACTAAGCTTAAAGTCTGTCAACAGTCCTGATTACCTTGTGGGGGGCTATATCACCGGCATTTCGGATTCTGTACTAAATGGCGCAGCGCTGGGAATTTGGAATGTAATTGACGCTGTTGAATGTTGGAATTACTCAGAAAGCGAAGATAAGTATTTTGAATTCAATCTTGAAGAGTTTAGACGGTATATTGAGTCGCTTGGAGGAAATGTAAGATACCCGGCTCCCAGAAAATTATAAGTAATTATTAAACGGAGAACATTATGAAATCGATTCTTTTTTGTGTAACTGTCCTATTAATGACATTAAATAGCTGGGCTGATGAACAATCAGTCCCAATGCCTTCCGCTACAAACAGTAGTTCTCAGCGTATTGTTAGTTTTGAAATCCCTAAACAGTATCTGATTCAGCATGGTCTGAACTGACAGATACCATTGAAATTGAACGTGGTAAAATCAGATATTTGTCACAGTTTAAGAACCGATTTCGCTATACACCGAGTAAGCTAAAGAAGTTCAAGGTGCCTTCAAATATTTCAGTTGATGCTATTGTGTATGAAATGAATGAACAAAATCCAACAACCCTAAAAGAGATAAGCGCATCGAACTGACAAATTCGGAAGCTTGCCTGGTCAGTTTAGCTTCCAAGCTCATGACAACAATATCTGACCAAACCACTGCTTATTAAGCACTTAACAGTTATTCCTACTGAGCTTTTTTATTTTCCTAAAATCAATACAGAAATTATTTTGTCTTCAATTTGATAAAGAAAAATGCAATAAAAAAAGTCTTCGCATTTTTTGAATCTGCATTGAAATCTAAAATCAGGTAAGACATTCATTATTATTTCGATGAATAAATACTGGACCATACTATTGAAGTTTACTCTTATTTTGGCCATGACAGACTAACAAATTGGATTTAGCATTCAGTTAATGCTAAAAAAGATTTTCAATCGTTATTTATTCTACTTCATTTATTGCATTCTTATTTTTCCGAGTGTTATTTTAATTTTTAAAAATATCCAGCCAAAAAATGTGGCAGCCCTTTTTGCTGGTGGCGTATTTATTAGCTGCAGTTTATTAATTATTATTGGTGAATATTTTTGGGAGCGACCGCGCTGGGCTAGGTCGTTGAGCCTAGTGGCCGCATTGATTTTCTTAGGGGCTTTTTCACTGCCAATGATCGTCATGAGAGCGGTTTATTTTTCAACTGCTTTTGAAGAGCTAACCATTTTATTTATGTCGGCACCGGTTTTCCATAGGAATTCAAATTTTGCCTATATTGCCCTTATGATTTGCATTCTTATTAACTATTTTCAAAAGTTGTTTTCGCAAAAGCCTTAATATTAAATCAGGTGGTGTGTTTCACACAGTCTTTTATAATAAGGAAAAACAACAGCCCAGTGTTGCAATATCAACGGAAAGAATTTTAGAACTTCTTCCATTGGACGTTAGAAACGAACTCCTTATTTTGAATGTTGAATGTGAGAAGTAGCGCTGCTTAAAACCCCTTCATTTTTAATGAGATGAAATTTAAATCCACTTAACCTTTCTGGTCAGTGGATTTTTTGTTTTCGTCGCCCAAAGTTGATAACCCTATAAAGGCACACTTTGTCGAGCGCGCACGGGAACATGGACCTTTTTGTCAGGGAACGCTACCTTCAAAAAATTTGAGAAGGCGCTTCAAAATCCTCAGGTCAAACATATTGCGATCAGCTGAAAACGATTACTTTTTATTCGCCTTGATTAATTTAAAACAGAAAGCAAAAAAGACGCTTTTTGTTTACCAATGTAAATTCAAAATTGGCCTTTAACGTGCGGTCGTGGCTTTTGTTTTTGTCCGTGATTTTTTCTTATCCCGTTGCCGAGCTTTGGGGCCGAACATTGACAGGGAAACAATTTTTAGAAATGTGCGGAGCCTTTATTCTCATTGTTGGCGTGGATTTTTTAAGCGTGTGGATAAAGGCTTATCCCGAATAAAAGGAAATGGAACGAATTGAGCGGAAAGCATTTGGCCGCAGAAAAAGTCGTTAAGTCAATTCTTTGATTGTCGCCAATCATATTACTATAAGGAGGTGCTCATGGAAAACATAGTCTTAAAACCTAATCTAATTAAATCCCACAGTTGCTGAAACTCTCTTCTGTTTGGAACCAGATCTTACCCGTTAATCAAGTTGTTGATAATGGGTTCAGAGACCTAATATCTGACAAAAGTATCCAAGCCCAGATAAAGATCCGTCAGTCAGTCGATGTAATATCATCTTGCAATGGAAGAATATTGATCAATCGCAAGCGTAACCATGATCTCTCACTTTCGTTTACTTTACGATAAAATCGCAAACACTTTCCTTGTTGCCCTGTTTTGCAAGAAGTCTATGATTTCCTTTTTCAAGAGTCCACGTGTAATTAGGAACTAGCGTTTGTGAAATCAGTTTTCCATTTAGATTCCATTGAATAGGTAATCCGGGTTGCGCGCCTTCCAACTCAAATTCAAATACTTGTGAATCGGAAGGAATTCGGGGATCTATGGCCATATGTAATCCTGACGTTGGCCGCACTAGCTTGAATTCTGATTTGTCGTGCTCGATGCGTATTGGACTTTTTTCAAGGGAACTTCCTGTAAAGTAGTCCGTATTTTGGTCACCGCTGCGGCCGGCAATGTCTCGTAATTGCAATTGCGGAGACAGATACAAAGGACGAGTTTCTTGATTTTCATTTAGCTTAGCCATAATTCCGCGAGCAAGCAGCATGGGCACAGTACTGCCAGTCATGCCTTCCGTAGTTTTATTAGATAAATTGCCCATCCAAATCCCAAGAACATATCGGTAGTTGTAGGCAAATGCCCAGGCGTCTCTATAATCTGTCGATGTCCCAGATTTTAGCGCCGTCTGAACAGGAAAACGCATGATGGAACTATCGCCAAATTCCAAGCGTCGCGCGTGCGTATCAGAAAGTATATTTCCAACTAATGAGGAAGATTCGGGACTTAATAGACGGCGATGTTCAGGTTTTTCATTGAACGTCACACGTAACGGTTGCCATACACCCATCCTGGCTAACATCGAATAGGCATTAATCATTTCCCATAAACTCACTTCACCATTTCCAAGCACAAGACCGTCTCCATACTCACTTGTGGGGCGCGATAGACTTTCAAACTTCATCGAAGTTAAAAGATTCCGAAAATTTTCTAGTCCCACTTCGCGGACCAACTTTACCGCTGGAACATTAAGCGAATTGGCCAAGGCTTCACGAAGACTAATCCAGCCGTAATAAGTTCGTGAATAGTTTTTAAAGGAATGTAAGCCCTGTCCAATTGGTGTGTCTGAGGGTGCGTCTTCAATTAACGAAGTGGCACTATGGCCACGCTCGAATGCTAGCCCATACAGAAACGGTTTCAATGCAGAACCTGGTTGTCGCGCGACGGTCACGGCATCATATGCCACAGCACTATTTGACTCGTTTTCTGCGACAACCCACGCTAAGACATCGCCGGTGATATGATCTGCCACAATTACGGCGGCATTTTCTACCTCGTATTTTTTTCGAGCCATAATAAGTGATTGAGTTAATAACTTCTGGGTAAAATTTTGCAGCTCGGGATCTAACGTTGTTTCGTAAATAGACTGAGGTTGATGGGCATAACGACTTTCCACAAAATGAATAAAATGTGCGGCCGAAACCGGTGCGTCGGTATGCTGCAAGGACCATGGAAGTTCGCGACAACGCTGCAACTGCGATTCACTTATCGCTTTATTAACATTCATCCGTACAGCCAATGCCTCGATCATGGGATTTATGCGTTTCTCTGAATTCCTTAAATCCAATCGAACGGGACTTTTAATCAGCACAGCTAGAGATAGAATTTCTTTTTCGTTCAGTGTTGACAGCGACCGGTTAAAATAAAGGCGGGCCGCCTGCAGAATCCCACGACGTTGCTGACTATACGGAACTTGATTCAAATAAAATTCAAAAATTTCGTCTTTGCTATGACGAGCTTCTAACCACAATGCTTCCCATCCCTCTAACCATTTTGAGACCAGTGTACGTGGGCGAGGATGAATGATTCGAACGACTTGTTCGGTGATGGTACTCGCTCCACGAACATTTTTGCCGGCCAGCAGGTTGGACACTATGGCTTTCGCGCGGGCTAGCCAGTCGATACCATGATGCTGAAAAAAACGCTGATCTTCCTGCGTAACAATCGCATCACGTAAAACTTGAGGCACTTCGGATAGTCGTACTTGTTCGTGGATATTCCAATCGTGTGCATAAGACACTCGCAGCGGTTGTTTCCAACGATCTAATATTGCAGCCCGCTGCCCTGTCGTACTTCTGGCCAAGGTGTCCAAATAGGGTGGACGCTTCACTGCGATCGCCGTTGTGAGCGCGATAACAGTGGTGCTAATTAAAATTAAAAATAGAAATTTATTCTTTAACACTAAATTTTACAGGTTTCGCTTTCCCATACACATCTGGTTCGTACATTTCTTCTGCATGTGTTGGTTCGGCCGAGAACGTTCCAGGCGCGATGGCTTGCATAGTGTATACAAGCGTCGTTTTTTCACCGCCAAAATACTCTGAATAAAAGCGGGCAAAGTCGTGCTTGATCTCTTGGAAATAAAACGCGCCATAACCATATTCGCTAGTGGCTGTATCGCCTTCGGCGTCTACCTGGGATGTCGTAGCCAGTTGTTTTTGAACGGGCTCAAATCCTCCAGGAATTGGATCACTTACTACGACATAGAATCGCGGTGCCGCTGCAGCGACGGTAAGTTGCACTTTAATAAGATCCCCACGTTTGACTTCAACTAGATGTTGCACAGGGGTCGCTACGCCTTTATTAACCAGAAAATACTCTCGATGAAGCTCGATACCAGCATTTTTATCTTGTGAGACTTCTTCTTTTAATGCAAAGGAGACTCGAGTTGAATAATACAGGCGACCAGTGCCCGAACGTTCAATTTGTGCCGTCGCTTTGGTGCCGGCATCCGAAGCGGTAATTGAGCGTTCATAAGTTTGCAGGGGATCCACAAATTTTTTGAATTCGCCAGTGCCGAATTTCTTGTTATTCAATGAAGCCGTAACTTTCATTTTTGGAATGTCTTTTTCAAACTCTTTGGCATAGTCCACAAAGGCTTGCAAACAATAAATATTTTCTTGAGTAGTTGCGTAGTGCAGTCCCTTACGCATTTGCAAAATTGAACGCGCTAAACGGAGGGGAACATCACTCACTAATTTTTTACCTTCTTCAGAATGTGCGTATCTAGACAATGCTGTAAGCAAAATACAATGGTCGCGAACAGGTGACGAAAGATTGTAGTAACCTATTGGTCCATTATTATCGTTAAAAAGAAATTTTCCTGACTTCTGATTGCCTTGGCTTAGTATTTTTTTAACCAGCTCTGATTGATCTTGGTCCGTTCCTCCGGTTTCCATCGCCGCCAGCAATAGGAAGCCTTTTCCAAATAAACCTAAGTTCAAGGCATTCGGAAAAAATCTTTTTACTTCATCACTATTTATTTTTTTAGCCTTAGCCAGTGAATACAGAATTGCAGCGCGGGTGGACTCATCTAAACCTGCACGAACTTGCTGGCGCAATTCAGATAGTAAATATTTATGAAGATGATCTTCCGTTTGCTCGGGAACTTTATGGCCCGCCTGTTTTAGCCATTGAAAAGCCAAAGCCGTGTACGCGGAAAGATAAGGGCTAGCAAATTCCGTAGTCGCCGAGTAATAGGCCATTCCACCATTTGGGGCTTGATAATTACTTGCTAAATCCAATGTCTCTTGAGGCAATTTTTTAGCTTCTGACCATTGTACTCCCGGTGAGTAGTCTTTGAGAAGATTAAAATGCGATGCCAATGTTCCTTTTGTTAGCTTTTGTTCCCAGCATGAATATGGATAATTACGTGCAAACAAAAACGACCCATCCAAATTCCCGATGACGCTTGGTGAAGCCGTGACACTGACCGATCCAATGTCAGTGTAAATTTCTTTTGGAAACTCTATATTTTCCGACGTTTTATTCTCGGTAGTGCTACCATAAGAGGCCGCAGTGTCTAGTGATCGGCGCTTTAGTACCGGCAGCTCGTGCTCTAGCCCATCGGAATCCACGTTGTCTTTCGCCGTTACCGAAAATTTTAAAATGCCGTTGATTACATTTCGATCTTGCTTAACAGAAGTGGTTTGCAACGGTAACCAAACCGTCTTTCTCTCGAAGGGTTTTAAATCCATGGATTGCGAATTTACAGCACTCGCGTCTTTGATGTCGCCGGTGACTTTAACATTAACGTTTAATTTTCTTGGTTTCTCTGTACGGTTCATGACAGAAAATCCGCTAGTGAATAAATCACCTTCACGGACTTGATTTGGCATCACAGGACGAATTTCAGTGGGTTTGTTCACCTTAAAATTCACGTGCCCTAATCCCATGCGATCAGTAGGCGTAACGGCCATCACAAGAACTCGCCACCCGGTTAAATTGTCGGGAAGTTGGAAGTCGACTTTTGCATTTCCATCTTTATCAACTGCGATGTTGGGATTCCAGTAACTGACGAACTTAAAAATATTTCGCATGAGGACGTCTCCGGCCGCACCACCATCGCCACCTTGGTTAGCGCCTTTCTTTTCAAATTTTTGTCTTCCGATCAATCGCATAAGCAGATTAAAATTTTCTACGTTCAGCGCGTTTAACTTATAAAAGCCTTTATAGGGGTTATAGTTGTCAGCACCTCCAGCAACTAACGCCAAAACAGATTCGTCTACGACGGCCACAGCTAATTGAATGGGCTCTTTCGCTTTGCTTTCATTACGTATTTTTGCATTCATCGAAAGTTGAACTTTTTCGCGGGGTCTAAACAAGTCACCATTGGTTTTTACGTTCACAATGATTTCTTTGTAAGGATCCTTAACATCAACTTTCGAGACGCCCATTCTTACGGTCGGCTTACCAAGATCAACATCGCCGGCAGCTATTTCTTTTTTTCCAGATTCGGGAACACGAGGCGCCGTTAATATGACAGATAAGTAAAAGCCAGGTACGTAATCATCTTCAAGATCAAACTCGATAATCCCGATACTGTCGTTCATTTTCAAATTCCAGGATTTCAATATTCCATAACGTTCGATCGTGACTAGGGCATTTGCGCCAGGTAGTGGGTTTTTAACTAAGAATCGAGCTTTATCTCCAATTTTATAGTCCTTTTTTTCAGGAATAATTTTAAGTGCCATATCTGGAGTTTCATCCCAAACGACAGGATCAGATCCGTAAACATAAAAGTTAATATTGGATTGATGGAGACGTCCTTTTGAATCTTTAACTGAGGCGATAACATTATAATAGCCACTCTTGCTTGGAGTAAATGTGCAGTCCACGCTTGAAGATGAACTTTTTAACTGACATTTTTTTATTTCATCCCAATTAGTTTCATACTGACTAATGTAGGCGTTACCAGCGCCTTTAACTCGCGCAGATTTGACCACTTGCCTTTGAACAACCACATCCAATGATTTACCAGAGACCGGCGTGCCTGATTCGTCTACTACGATGGTTGGAACTTTACTCGGTTTTCCTTTGGGAACGGCCCAGCCTGGCGAGCGTAGTCCAACTCGTAAGTCAGTTCCAGAGTATATAAGACTAGCTATAGCGGCGATATTTTTACCTCGATCATCAGCCACGGCCGATTCAACAATAATTTTTCCGTAGTTATGCTTAATATCTTTAGCCTTATATTGAACCGAGAATTGTCCTTTGGAATCGAGTTGGCCTTCTTTTGTTACAACAGGCGAACTTTCGTAGTAACGATCTTCATTAAATTGAAAATTGAATCCGACCGCCTCGCCGTGGGAGGAAGTAAATTCATCATATTTAAAAAGCCCAACGACTCGCACTCTTGCATCCGTGTAAGGACCGCCCGCATGCATTGTCGCCAACGTAGAAATTGTTAGATCCTCGTTTGGATATAGAATTTTTCTATTAAGTTCCGTTTCCACTTTGAAGGACAAGGGAGTGAAATCAGAAATCAAAACTCGCAGAGGTTGCATTTTTTTATTAATTTCAAATGTGTACCATCCCACTGTCGCATTTTTCGGAGTTTTAAATTCACCAGCAAACGAGCCGAAGTTATCGAGATTCATTTTTTTAACTGTATAAATTTCTTTGCCGGTGGGATCTTTAACCACTAACGAGAAATCTTTCTTAGGTGCTGCGACCAGCTTTCGATTATTTTCTTCACGAATGTATAATTTAAATTGTACCGTTTCGCCGGCACGATAGATTCCCTGGGCCGTGGTGCCCCAAGTGCGAATATAGTCACGAATGGATTGGTCGTACCAATAATAATGACCATCATCTGTACGGGCGTATTGACTATTGAAGTTATAGTCTAAAGGCAATATTGCAAAATCTGATTCTTTACTAACCCGAACGCCATAATAATATGTCTCTTGATCCGAGATATTTTTAATAGATGATAGATAGGCGACTCCATTAGTATCCGTCGTTGCGGTTTCTAAGGTTTTATCTCCTGGCAGCATGTAGTTAGCTTGAATCTGCTTATAGACTTCAACCTTGGCTCCGGAGACAGCGGCTCCGGTCTTCATATCGGTGACCCAAACTAAAGAATTAAAAAATCCTTTTTTCACATGCACATGAAATGGCGTAACTAAAATATGAAACTCTTGATGAATAACTCCATGTGTAATTTTTCCGACTGCTAAAAATGACTCCGAAGTTGAAAACGACCTTAAATTCATTGGCATTTTGTAGGCGATATTTTTTGGTCCGTCTGGATAAGACACTGTTTTCTGAGTTTTTTCAGACCAGCCTTTAATTGTTAGAACTTTATATTCAAAAGACGCGCTATCTAAATTTGTAATAAAAAGTGGCACATCCGTTTTTTCATTTTTTTCCAAAACGGCAACTCGATACGGCAAGTTCAAGCGCGGTTTTAATGATCCCATCTCGAATTCCAATTTCACTGGATTAGCAAGGGAACGATCAAATACATCTTTTGCTTCAACTATATTAAGCTGAATGAATTTGCCCGGCATGAATTGGACAGGAGCCTCTACTTCATAAACTTGCCCTGTTCGGTGAACGCCGTAATGTACATTTGTTTGCGAAGGGTAGTAATTTTCTTCCGACCCGCCTTCGCTTCCCTCTTCGCTGTACATGGAAACTATTTTCTTAACACCCGGGGTTGCTAGAAGTTGTTTAATAAAAGAATCGGTTTTTGGCGGCGAAGTAAAATGTAACATGATGCTGGATTGAGATGCACACTTTGTTTTTTGCGGGCCTATAATTTCAATTTCGGCAGGTTTCGGTCCTTCGCTTGTGCATGTAGCTTTTAAAAACTTAAAGTCTTTATCAAATGTGTTTAAAGTAAGATCTCTATCCGCACGACCTGGGAGTGGACCGTAGATCGATTGAAGTTCGCCGTGCACGCCCAAAGTGAGAGTTTGACTTAAAGGCTGAGCGCTATTCATTTCGATACGCCACGATTGCCGAGCAATTGACTCGTAGGACTTCAATTTGACGGGATCCCCGTCGTAGAGCGCAACGTACTGCTTTTCCCCCTTGGCACGTGCCCAGTAAGAATCATATGAGTTATCTTCGTTAACTTTTTGTATAGTTACCGGGATAGATTTATTCGCATTTTTCAAAGTTATTATTTTAGCAACGGAAGCCTCTGTGACGGGTTGATCAAAGCTGGCAATAAAACTGGGCCAGCCCGGCCCCTTCCATTTATTTAGGTCCATAGATGTTAGCTTTGGAATCGGAGTCGAAAAAGAATGGGTAAAAGGTGTTTCTAGCTTCGATCCAGAAATACTTTTAAGGCCAGCAGCCAATTGAATCGTGTACTTCTGCGCTTTGGTTAATTCTTTGTCCGCATTTAACTCGCACGCAAGTACTTGCGGGTCCAGCCAACGCCACTGACATTCAATTTCAGGAGTGATTTGAATACCAAGTTCCTTCGAGGTTCGTTCCATACGTCCCAGCGGAACCATTTTTTGATTGAAGGTTAAAGTGATTTGCCGAGTGGAATAAACATCGATGCCTTCCGGAATCACCCGAGTCACTTTGACAGAGGTACTGCTTTGAGCCAATCCAAATTCTAATAAAAATAAAAATGCAAAAACAAACCACTGCATATTTCCCTCCGGCTGAGAAACACTGAAAACCTAACTATATATGAAATGCCTAAATTGTATAGAAAGAGAATACGAAGTCAATTTGAATGAATGAATGAGTGTGTAGCGAACTATTTGTGTGTAATAGTAAGCTCATATCCGTGGGCTCTCTACAAACAAATACTTTGGTTCTTCGATTAAATGTGATCACTTTGTTCCTTATTTCTCAGACTACTTTTTTAAGTCATGCTACTTTCTTTAAAAAATCTATCAAGACCT
>JAFLCC010000013.1 GCA_017302835.1 Deltaproteobacteria bacterium
ACTACGAAAAGTGCTGATCTTTTTCTTTAATACTTCTAAATCCATAACATACCTCCATGTATTGTTGTGATATCAATTTACTAGATTTAATTTACTTTTAAAATGTGGGGAGGTTTGTTGATGTACCAAACAAATGGAATATGTGAGAGATTTCATAAAACAATTTTAAATGAATTTTATCAAATAGCTTTTAGAAAAAAAATATTCAATACGATTGAAGAGCTACAGGAAGATCTAGATCAGTGGCTCAGAGAATACAATGAAAGGAGGACTCATCAGGGAAAAAATTGCAATGGCAAAACACCAATGGAAACTTTTCTTGACGGATTAAGAATAGCAAGAGAAAAAACCATCAATCAAAACTTGAACTGACAGTACAGATTTTTTTAAAAAAGTTAAAAATAAATTGATGAACAAAAGGGCAACTGTCAGATTAAATCCCAACTTCTACATATTTTTTTGTTGTGAATTCAAGCAGTAGTCCATCCTGATTTAATCGCATGAAAAAGGGATCTTCAACCTCTTCACCAGTCAAAAGCTCTTGCAGAAATGCCAGTCCCATAATTCCGCGATAGGTAGCAAGCCCAAAACACTGGCCACCGCCACCCAAAATAGAGACAAATTGAATTTCATTTGTTTCAGGAATCAGAACACCAAAATATTCAGAGTCACCGAATTGATCCCAGGGGGCCATGTCATAAAACTCGGCTGCCTTTTGGAAAAAAGTGTTCATTAAGTTTTTTGGTAAAGTCGGAATTGTTGGAGCATTTTTCATTTCTGAGTAGATAGCAAAGAAGTCTATGGATAGTCTAGGCGCTCGGTGCCCATGGGATTGATTTTGGCGTCAGATTCAATATAGCGGTCCTTTTGGTCAATGGCCGCTTCCAGGTCAAAATTTTATAACAGCTTTCGGCCTCAAATACCTCAGGTCCAATATATCGCAGGTGGCAACGTTTGATTTGATTTTGTTCGGCATGAATCTTCCATACATCATTACATATGAAAGATGTTCTCAAATTAAATAGGACACTATTATCAATTGCTAAAGAATTATTAGTCAGTTGCTTACTTTTTTTGCCTGTACTTTGCAACGCAACTCGATGTGATGATTTTTATTCTCAAAATGAAACGTTACGAGCCGGTGTAGGCACTCCAGTATTTGGATTGGGATCAAACCACATCGCTGCCGAAAAGACTCCAAAGGTGATAAAGCCTCACCATTTTCCAGTCACTTATGCACTTCAATCATCACACGGAGAGCTAAAACCATTAGATACTTTCACTCAAGTTGGATTGTTAAAATCAAATTTTCCTAAAGAAGGGCAAACATTAACATTCAGTCCTCGACCCGAACCATTAGAAATTGAGGCGGTAAGAGAAGTCGGAGAATATGTTCATTTGCGATTGGTAGATCCTAAAGGTAAGAGGGTATATTTGTTGTATTCTTATAAAATGGATATGATTCAGGTAGTAAATTCCCATCAATCATTAATACCGTTCATTGTGAAAACCAAACCTATTTTGAAGGGTCAAGAAATAAGAAAAATAACTGACGCTGCCAAACCCATTGAGGTGAGTATTGACCAGCTAGCCGAAACCATGATGTTGAATCAGATCAACAGTGACCGTACTGATTCGAAAATTATGGAAAATATTACTGCCGCTTATAAATATGTACTTACACTAAAGCGAAGTATTTCCCTACAAGATATTGAAGAGGTTAACAGACTAGTTAATTTAGGAAATCTTATTCATGATTATTCTTTGTATGCTGGAATAACTAGGGGCACAAAAAAACAATATAGTGATGGTACAATAGTCGATTTAACAGATTATAATGTATTTGGATGGAGAAATGGTAAAATAATATTTGAATATACTCCTGCCGATCAGGTTTCTGCGAAACTTCAAGACATAGTCCATAAAATTAATTCTTTTAAGGATGAGAGTAGTTTAACCGAAGTTCTTTCAATTTTTCAGGAAATTATGATTTTACAACCCTTCGCAGACGGGAACAAACGCACCGCTCGGATTTTAGTCGACTATGCTCTTAGAAAAATAGGGGCTCCACCTTTTCCGCATAACTTATTTCCTTCACATTCATTCTATAAATCCATATATGAGATTGAACAATTTTATCGCGAATTCTACAATTTACCATGAAATCGAAATCTTATTAAAATACTAAATTACGCCAAAACCGCTTGGTTCCAAGGCGCAAAAAACAAAAACGGCTCAACCATCATTGGCGGAGCCGCTTCTTTTTATAACCAGCTAAATTTTGATGGACCCTATAAAGGCGATACTTTTAATCAGTCAAAGGTTTCATAGTATTCTCCCTGAATCTGAGTAACCTTTGATTTTGCATCTTCTTGAAGTGAATTCTGTACTTTCTGAATTGTTTCAGAATCCAAATCCATTTTTTTAAGTTCATCAAGGGGTTGGGTGTTTGATGTTGATTTGATTGAGTCTTGAATTTCCTGCATCTTTTGTTTTTCTGCGGCTTCTTTTTCTTTACGGTAAGCAACCAGTTCAGCGTGTACGGAACCATGCGAACATTTTGCTATACGGGCTACTTCGCGATAAGATAACTTGGCTTCAAGAAGTGATCTTATCAAAATTGAATTTCTTTTTTTAACTCTGCCAATTCGCTTGCCCTTGGCTTTTGCATTTGCCATTCCGGCGCGAACTCTTTCAATGATCATTTCACGCTCGAGCTGCGCCAACGCTCCAAGTATCGTATAGAGTGCCACACCTAAAGGTGAATTTGTGTCAATGGATTCAGTCGTTGAAATAAATCTTGTGTTTTTCTCTTTGAAAATTTTCAGACCTTTTAAAAGATGGCTGGTTGACCTTGCAAATCTTGAAAAAGAAAACACAATGACTTGTTCAACTTCATTGTTATCAACCATTTTCATCAGACGGTTTAAAGCAGGGCGGTCTTCTTTAGCTCCTGATATTCCCTCATCGTAACCACTCTTTACTTCGCGTTATTGCAAAGTATTAAATTTTGCGTATTCCAATGGAGTTAGTGGAGTATGGCCTTTGATAATTTCTTTTACCGTTTGAAGTAAATAGGTTCGTGGATCTACCTCTACTTTTTTACAGGTTTCTATAATGGTATAAAAAACGGCGGTAATATCGGCTCCATCAATTGAACGTGAGCCATAAAAATTCTTTCTGCCCATGACAGCATGACGTATAGTTCTTTCAGCTTCATTGTTTGTTAACGGCACTTCTGGATACTCTAGAAAAACAGTTAATTCTTTCCATCTTTTTAAACTGTATTTTATAGCTTTTAGAAAAGTGGATTCCCCGCGGGCTTTTAAATAACTTTTTTCTAGCCAGATTTTCATACTTTCAATAATTGGCTTTGATCGCTCTTCTCTGAGTTTTTTTAATTGATCAAAATTACTTGCAAGCTTCTCTATTTTAAAAAGATCGTCATAATATTTCAAATAGTCTTCTACCTCTGGATAATCTTTTTGGATATCTATAAACTCTCGCCTAGCATGGGAATGACAATGCGTTAATCTAACTGTTAGGGAGTCTTTAAATCGCGTGTACCCACTATAACCATCAGTCATTAAAAACCCTTTGTAGTTTTTTAAATTTTGTTCTGGAACTTGACCACTTCGTGTGGATTCAAATTGATAAAAGGAACCCGTATTGTTAGACAATACCCACATATATCCATGACTATCTTTTTCATTGGTAATGGGCCACGGAGTTTCATCACCATGGATGAGTGTTGTTGACAATATTTCATCTTTAATTCTACGGATCAGTGGTTCTAGATGCGTACTTACAACGCGACAAAGTTGATACAAAGTATTTGTCTTGATATTATTTAATCCATTTGATTCCATGATTCGAGTTTGACGCTCCAGGGGGAGATGGTTCACATATTTATCCGTAACCACACTCACTGCAAAGTCTACAGAATAAGTAGAGCCTGGTAAAAGCTTCGTCTCTGGACCCTGACATGTATAAAACTGATTCTTTTCTTTCACAGCAAATTGCTTTTTAAGTCTATATTTTTGTTTTCTTATTTTGGTTTTTCTATAAGTACGCTCAACAATTGTGATTTCAAAAGATTCTTCAAACATGCCAGGAACTTCTTCCCATTGGTCTTGACTTGGTTTTTCTAAACCTAAATCAGAACTCATGCTGATAAGCTCTTCCGCACTAGCCCTGTAGATAACCAAATCTACTGGTAAATTATTTACTTTCTTTTCCTTAACTGGTGGTAACACCGTTTGACCATGTAAGGTGAGCTCTTCACTATCTGAACTTTTGGGTCTGGATCTTTTTTCGCTAGATTTTCCAAAAAATCTTTTCTTTAAAAGAGAATAACTTTCTTCAATATTTAAAACTTGAGCTCTTGCTTTTTCTTTTTCCTCTTGAATTTTTACGATAACTTGATTGAGCCTGTTAACCTCTGCTACCGAGAGTTTTACAAGTTCTCGTAATATGTCGGGATTAGTTTCATTCTCAAGAAAGCGCATGAATTATTTCTACTATATAAGGCTTAATTGACAAGTATTTTTTTAATCTGCTTGAAGTGTTAGATCTCTTTTTATTTGTGGTCTGACAATATGACCACCATGAAATAATGATTGAAATTCAATTGTGCTAATAACTTTCAAATCTGATAAATTATTCCCACTCATAAATCTTCCAGTCTCTAGTCTTTTTGCTACTAATACCAGACCGCTGCCATCATAGTACAGAGCCTTTATTCTTTTTCTATTGCGGCCAAAAAATAAACACAAATACCCTTGATCCACATCATGACGAAACTTCTCGCGAATAAAGTACATTAATCGTTCAAAGCCTCCTCGCATGTCAATCTCTTCACCATAAATATATATTTTTAAATTTCTTTCATCGATAAACAATTTAAATAATCCTTCATTAATTCTTTTGCTGATAGCAAATTTAAATTTTTAATTGATAGATTTAAGTTAACACTTGAAACAGTAAATTCAATTTGAGGTTCTGAAGTCATCTGCTCTGCTGAAGACTTAGCAAGACGAACCTCAATAAGTTTATTTTCATCTAGGGTTTTGTTAAGTTTTGGATCTCCTTTTGAAATCCAATTTGATGGTGCGGCAGTCTTTGTTGCGAAGCCCTGAGTAGGTGTTGCTTTCAAGGGTATATCGCAATAAGAGCTCTCAACTCTGAATTTCCAACCACTCAATGTTGATTTTGGAATCCCAAATATGACTGCTACCTCAGTTAGGGATAAACCTCGCTGAACAAACTCTACACAACGAATTTTATTTTGATCAGAGATTTGTTTAAAAACATGGTTATCTAAATCCGACTTCAATATCTTTGAAAACTCAATAGCTTCATGAACTAATTTCTGGTCACTTGATTTTTTCATAGAATAAAAATTACAGAATTTATTTCAACTGTAAATAACGCTACCTAAAGAGTGGTTACATTTCACTAGGCGTTTTATCTTTTCCCAAGAAATTGCTTATTTTTGCAAAATGTTTTTCGGCTGTTAAAACGATATTTTTTGCTTCGTCTATTTTTGTTTCGTCATTACGAAAATACGCGACTACATGTTCAGACCGTGTCGTAGCATCAAAACTTTTTGGTAATTCCGCGAAAGCTTGAAGAGTGATTGCGGAAACTAAAAGATAGACGAAAAATGAAATTCTCATAGGTTAATCCTTGTTTGAAAGTCGCATCGTACACATAAATAACTGTTTTGCCACTGTTGAAAATTTTCACATATAAAAACTACTTAATGTAAATCCTTGTGTGATGAGTGGACTTACAGGCAGAGTGCTCATCATCATGTCTGCGCATACAAATATATTTCATGAGGTATCCTTTTTAAAAAAGCGTTCGTGGGTTCAAATCCCCTGACCCCTAAATTTTCACCACTTTGAAGTCCAATACATTCTGGTGAATTCTATTTTTGGTAGTTCTTTTCCTTTAGTGGAAGCTCTTTCCAGTTTGTGGTTCCATCATGAGTTGTTAAAGTGAATAAAACTCTTTGGGAATCCAAGAACAATTCAATTTTATAATTAAAAGCCAAACCCTCCATTTTTAAACCTTGCTGTTCATGGGATGTGAAATCTACATCGATTTTCACTGTAAGCGCAATCATTGGTATTTATCTTAAAAATACCAATGACAGACAGTTGGTTTTAGAAAAATTAAATAAGATACCAGAAGTTCTAGATGCCTACGGAATCTTTTATTTGTTTGTCTCAACCAATTTCACGTACACTAAAATTTTTCTAAGCGCCTCGGCTGCTCCCTGGAATTCACCGTAAAAACCGGCTGAGGATGGTGCTTAGGGTTTTTAAGGCCGGTATTGTTTTTGAGGACAGGTCGGTTGTCTGCTTGCAATACTGGGCCCAGAAGTTGGCATGAAGAAAGTACCTAACCTTGACCCTTAACTGGCAAATCCGCGGACCTTATGGTACCACCCTAAATCTATGAAGAAGAATCTATTCATTCTAACTTTTCTTTTAACGGCTCCTTTTGCTGCCAAGGCGGATAGCCTTGAGTTTACCTTGAATACCACGGATGGCCTTAGTCATATTCACGGTCAAGTCGACATCCCTCAATGTGGTAAAGCCCCTTTTCCAGTGGTGCTTATGGTTGCGGGAACCGGTCTTTTTACCCGTAATACTTATTTTGGGCGCAGTCATACAGACCGAGATCTGTTGTTTGCAGATCTTTCGCAAAAACTCAATCAGGACTGTGTGGCCACGGTTCGCTTTGATTCTCGCGGTGTTTTATGTGATTTGATGTCCAAAGCTGTGATTGCTAAATGCGTTGATCAAAGTATTCGTGGACAAGTGACGGAACAGACCAATCTGGACGATATTCAGGTCGTTTACGATTTTGCTGCAAACCTAGGTTTGCTGGATAAAAGCAAATTGATCTTTCTAGGGCACAGTGAAGGCACTTTGTATATTTCTAGATTGATTGCCAGGAAAAGCGTGGAGACCAAGGCTATCATGTTTATCGGTGGCATCACAGAAAGTGCACAAAGCATTTTGCACTGGCAAATTTCAGATCGAATGGCGGCCTGGACAATGGCGATGGACTCAAATCAAGATGGAATCCTGACAAATGAGGAGATCAAAGCAGGTTTGGGAACATCGCGGTTGAATGGCTCCTTTCCACTGGAGGTCCTTTTAAGTCCCAAGGGCAGTTGGACATCTGCGGAGGTTACTGCAAGTTTTGAAGAGAACTATAAGGCTGCAATAATTGATGCTCAGTCGCACAAGCCTTCAGATCCCTATATGCAAAATGGCGTCGTTTTCTCGGCCTATAAGTGGTGGCAGAGCTGGTTTACCAACAACACCAGCGTCCTAGAAAATCTTAAGAATTTCGTCGGTCCTATTGAGTATCACAATGGCGATATCGACACTCAGACTCCGGGGTTGAGAGAGAGAGAGAAAGCGATCCATCAAGCAAGTTCTCTCAAGATGAAATCTTGGCCGAGTTTTGTAATTCATCAAGGCAAAGGACATGGCCTTAGTAAGGATCCTCTTTATGGACCTATTGATGAGGACATCGCCGCAAGCATTGTCACCCAAATAGGATCTTGGTGTGACTAGTAGGAAACCTTTGTAATCAGTCGTAGGTTTCATAGTATTCCCCTTGGATCTGAGTGACCTTTGATTTTGCATCTTCTTGAAGCGAGTTCTGCACTTTTTGGTAACTTGACATTGGCAGCTGAAAAGCACGGATTTCCAAAGAGCACGGTGACTTCTTGGATTTCCAGGCAACCGCCCCATCATAATGAAAAGCATAAGCAAAATTCAGAGCTAAAAGATATGAAAGAAAAAGTTAAAGAAGAACTTTAAGAAATTACCTGCCAGTAACCATGTGGTAACGGCTTCATTAATGGTATGGCACTTTGAAATCAAGTTCGGTTGGTACGTCAAATTTCAACTAATTAAATCTACATTCGCCAGGGTTAAAGAAAAAAGTAGTAGGTGGTCTGAGGCTGGAGGTTGCATAATAAACATAATAAAGTTTTATTCCGCCTGAGTCTGAAGCTAGATTTAAAGAAAATGATTTCGCAGCACCTGCTGAGAAAGAAAATGTATTAGAACTCCAATTCGTATCTCCTTCAAAAATTTCTGGAACTACGCTATTTCCACTGCTATTTCTTAAGAATGTAGCTAAAGCTCTACTTAGATTCACTTGGCTGATTTTATTGTAGTTTGAAGCAGCGCCATAGTATTTAACCTCTAATGCAAATCCTGTTGAGGGATTCCAACAATTGAGTTGATTACTGGCACCTGAAATGAGTGCAAAAAAAATGATTCCAGCAGATAGAATATTTCTTGTAAATCGGATTTTAATCATTAGATCTCCATAAAATAGTAAGGCATAAATTATTTGTTTTTTCTTAGCTCAGTTTTTTAAAGCCTCTGAATTCAATGGGGCCTTTATAAACAGACTAAAAAAACAATGCAAATAAATAAAATGGAACTGTAAAAAGTATAAATCTAAATAACAAATATTGTTTCTATTGTTGACGCCATTTTGTCGAGAAAGAGTTTTAACTACCTGATCCATTTTACCTTAGTTCACCAAATGACTAGCAATTGAAGCTGAACTATGCGAGACAAACAAATCTGGGATAGATATTCTGATCTGTATACTTATAAGAAAATTGAAAATACAGAAAATGACTGGGAGGTTCGCAAAAAGAAATACCATGGTTTCTTTGGTCAGTTGGCGCTTGAAGAGCCATTTGTTGTTAAGATAACCAGCCATCCATTTGAGGAAATAAAAGATTCGACCATCAAGATCACCTATGATCATGTCACCGATGCCATCTACATCATAAGTAAAGTCATTGTTCCCTATGGCAGCTCAAGATCAAAAACATCTGATATTTCCGTCCATGTTCCTGCCTTCGGTTTCAACGGAGCAGCCATTCCAGATTCTCAGTATACTTTTCATTATGACCGAGAGCGGTTGGTTATTAGCATGAAAGGATCTAACAGATGTGCATCTTTGGAAGAAATATTTAGAGCAGGAAGAAATAAGGATTCGTGGATCTGGTGGATGTACCCAATAATTTCTGATTAAAAAATACTTGGTTGTAGTTTGAAATAGGCTCAGCAATGCACAGCTATACTGGACCTTCAATTTTAGCAAATTGAGTAGGCTTCATAGGCTCGTTCGGAATGGCAAGCTCCTCAGAACGTTGCAAAGGTGTCGGAATTAATTTGGCAAAGCCACCCAAAATGGGTAGCTTTTTAAAAAACGAGTATATTGCTATAACAAATATTACGAATAGAATTGCAAATATTAGCAAATGTTAAAAATCAATATGATTTAATCAGCACTAACATCCACGGCATTCCATGTCGCGCCGGCAAAATTTGTAAACCAAGTACTTACAGCTGTGTATGATGGTCCAAAAAGTAAAAAATTAACATTAGAGGTAAAACCCGCAGCTCCTGATCCACAAGTTCCCGCAGAATCAGAAGATTTTGTATAACAACTTGTATTTGATACTTCTTTCCAGTTTCCAGGAGTGTTGTAATCACTGGTTGCCGCCGGAAGTTGGTTTACCGTCCCATTGCTGGCCTGCCATAAGCGGGCTTTGATTCCCGTTGTTAAATTTCCAGATGCCGTTACAAGAAGACCTCCCAATCCAGACTGACCTGGTGTTGATTGAATATTGGAATATCCAAAGGAAACCGATTCCACATCACCAGGAGTGTTTCCATTCATAGTTAAATCTGCAAATAATTTAATATGACGATTCCAGCCACATGAACCAGATTCGGTGCAATCAATTCTTTCCATTCTAGTTTCATATCTTAGCGAACCATCAGCAGTATCTAGCGAGCCATAGGAAAGGCCTTTTTTGTTAGTACCTTGATCTTCCATCGTAGCAAATTCTACTTTAGTCCCAGAGACTTTTGTTGCAATTTTAAAAATCATATTTTGCCCAGTTACATCGAGCACAACTCCAGCATCAAAATAAGTGTTGAAGGCCGCTGGTTTTGAAGCTGTTACACTGATGGTCATAGTGCCACCCATTTCGCTGATTTGTTTTGCAGAAAAGCAGGTTGAATCAATGGTGATGCTAGTACTATGAGCCTGTCCGTCAAATACGAGCCCTGCCTTTTCCAATGCACAAGAGATATTTTTTACGAGCGCAAAACCACCTTGAACCGTATCAGGTGATTGACTATTAATGACCATTTTACAATAAGTCAAAGTTCCTGGGTAAGCAGAGCTGCCATAATTTAAAGGACTATTTGGTTCACCATTGCTATCACAGGCAGAAGCAACCAGCATTGGTTTTAATTCCTGGTGCTGAACACCTGCTGTTGATGCGGTTGTTAGACCAGTACCCGTAGCAACTATCGCATTTGAAATCCCCGTCATAATTGCAGACGGTTTTTCAGCAGAGTAAGTACTTCCAGCAGCTGCAGCGACATCATCTGATTTTTTACTGCAGGCAACCATCATACAAGTCACTGATAATAGCACGACAAAAAGTGAACTAAATTTCATTCGAACTCCCTTTTTTTGTTATTTCTAAAATAAAAATTATCAAAGATTTTCTTATTGTCATGACTCCAATTCAAAAATGCAAAATAAATATCATCGTTATCTTTACCTAAGTCGAAGCAGGACTAGTCTTAGTGCAGACAAAGGTTTACAAAGATGTGACCTAGATAGGTCACGAAGACATGTAAAGGCAATGGGGAACAGCATTGCTTAACTGTGGACCCAAAGGATTTCCCTGAACACAGGTAAATTTCGCCAATCACAGTTTCCAGAAAAATATCAACTAAAAAATAATTAAAGTATAACTTTAATTCAGTTTCACTCGGAATCATAAAGATTCTGGTTTCGTCTTTAGGATTTGATATGGCTCTTACACTTTGCTTTGGCGAAAATGAAAATCAAAAACTTGTTTTTTTCACCTCTTTATTAGCCTTAGACATTTCCGGTAAAATGATGACTTGGGCTTTAGAAATTTCTTATATTAAAGCGATTTATACGGCTATAAAAACAGCCCCCGAAATCGCCTCTTCGAGATTAGCAATACCGAAAGAATGGTTTAAAATTCTTTGGGATTTGCAGATGAGAAAGCCTATAATATGGAAACTCTCTGCTGGCAAAATGGGAATAGGAATTTTCCTCAGCGATATCGCCACCTCAATATATAGACCCTATATTATTCAGAAGGAAAACATTAAAAGGTCGGAGGTCGCCAAAACGAAAAAGATAGAACTCCTGAAAACCAACATAGAGCAGTTTAAGAGAAAAATGTCTCAAGTCACGAATAACGATGACATTGAGATGCTAAAATACTTCATATCCCAGGAAGAAAAAGAAATCGAAAGATTAGAGAGCGTCGGTTTTTCTGATGGATTTTTGACACAACATTAAATTGAACTAAAGCGAAGCTCCAAGAGTGACGATGATGACGATAATTAAGTTTACCTAGGAGTTGGAAAAATAAATTCAAGGCAGAAGTTTTATGCTTTCTGGTAAAGAAAATAGGATTCTATGGTTCTATGGTCATAATCTAGAAATAGCGTTTTTTTCATTCACAGAAAAAATGAGATGATCCATTTTATAATAAAGTACTTGGGTATTGATTTTTGCTTTAAGATAAAGTTGACTCATTTCTTTATTAATTTTGGAAAACTGATAACTCCAATGACTGTATTTGTTTCTTGCTGTATCGACAAACCTATCGATTCGCTCGAGAGCTCGCAGCTGGGAACTGTTTTTTATCAAACTTTTCTTATTCTGATTAAAACTAATGACTTCTTTTGATAAAAGTTCATTTAATTTGTTATTTTGAAATTCAAAATTATCTAAATCAGATTGTTCTAAAACTTTTAGTTTTTCCAAATAGGCTATGCTGGCATTAATATCTTTTAATATTTGAAGGTTTTCTTTCTCTCCAGGTTTGGCAAAAAATAATTCTCGTAGGAAAGTATACTTTACTTGATACGCGGCTTTTAAATCTTCCAAGTTCTTTTTTTGCTCACTTGCATAATTCTGTGAGATTTGCATGAGATGATTTAATTTTTTGTTTTGGCTAACGAAAAAATAACCAAGCCCCAATCCAACAATTAGAATCAAAATAGTTATTTTTCTTACCACCATCTTCTGACCATTCTTATCACGTGTGAGCCTCTTTCAGAAATATACAAGTTTCCATCATCATCAAAGGCAATTCCATGTGGTTGATTGAGTTGAACTGAAGTTCCTGGTTTTAATTCGTGCTCAAGACCTAATGAAGAACCTCCACGGTTTGCATTTGATGGGTTAGACCCTACAATGCGATTCATATTTCCAAGAGAATCTCCCCTGTCAAAACAATAAACCCCATGTCCACCTGTATTTGGATCCAACCAATGTGAATTGCTGATGGTTCCTCCACTGGTAACACAAACCCATTTGCTGCTAAAAGCGGCTATTCCGTTGATCCTTGCCGTTGTGCTGGCGGGCGCAATAGACCAAAGAGTGGATGTTCCAACGATGCCAGCTCCTTTCCCAATGGCATTACCTGCAGCAAAACTTACCTGAGCAGCACCTGTATTGGCGTAATGTATTTTTCCAATGGATTGATTATGTCCTTCCGTAAAGAAAAAGTTACCTGCATTCATAGGGTCCATGACCATTTGCATAGGATAGGTCAGCAAAGTAGAATTCGTAGTGTTGTCACCATTGCTGACTCCATCAGCCGAACCTGCTGTCCCACAACGTCCAATAAAATTGGAAACCGTATTTGTAGGATCTATTTTAACAATGCAGTGATTTGAAAAGTCTGAAACATACAAATTAGTTCCGTCATTGACTAAACCTACTGGATTATTAAGAGCTGAATTTAATCCCGTCTGATTGAGGGTGATGGAGCCTTGACAACCCAAAGAATAATCACCAACAATGTTATTTATTTTTTGCGATTGAACGTCTTCTCCAAATATGGTTTTAGTCAAAGAGGGATCTCTGTTGAACGCTCGGATGGCACAGGTAATATTGGCACCGGCTCCAACATTGTTACCAGAAACGGTCGAATCCGCAAATAATAGGAAATCCATTGGAGTAGCACCTGTCTTTTTATATAAAGTCATTTGTTGAGGCCCACCTAGGAGCATGGCAAACTGATCTTCACTTGGAACCGTCATGTCGCCTCGACCTCTTCCCAGATAAGTTTCAAAGCTCCCCTTCAATAGATTTACCTTTCTAATTCGTCCATTTCTCATGTCAGAAATAAATAGTGAACTTGAAGAGGATTCAAAAATAATATCCGTTGGTTGCTCAAAAACGGCATCTGTCGCTGGAACAGGAGCATCGCCGTACCAACCAAACTTCGCTCGTCCAGAACCAACCAACGTTCCTAAAATGGAATTATCAGCCCCGCTAGTGACGCGCATTTTTCTCATTCTCCAGTTAGAGACATCACCAAACAGCAAATAGTCTTTCGTGCTATCAAACATAACTCCTGCTACATTATAAAATCTCGAATTCACACCCGTCTTAGAATCACCATTAAAAGTACCAGAACCACTCACACCAGCGATCGCTTTTTGTTCATGATAAAGGCCTGTGGAAGCCGCATTTGCGCCTAGACTTGTGCCACCTATAGACTGAGTGAGTGTCGTTCCTCCAGAGCTGTCATTATTATTGATATAAGTAGTGATATGATAATCCCAACCAGAGATAAAAAATCCTAGGATATTACTTCCTGAATAATTAACGGCTAAACCATAGCCAATCCTAAACTGAGCTATTCCTGCGGATCCCGCAAGGTAGGCTTGTGAATTTCCACCTATGGTTGCAGGATTTCCGTAGAGAGTTCCTACCTTTCCCGCAGGCACAATCGTAGTTCTAGCGAAATTAACAAATCCTTCGGAATAGGAAGTGGCCCCTCCGCTATAAGTTAAGCTATCAATCGGAGTTCCTGAACAGGTCGTATCTGACTTTGCATAAAAATTTCCGCCATTTTGAGCATAAAATCGGATTTGAGTCCCAGCTGTAGGACTGGCTGGAGCGTTTGAAGCATTAGCAGGTGTTATCCAAACACGAGTGCAATCTTGAAAGTGAAAAGAATTGGTTGAAGAGGCAACTAAAATTTTTTGAGTCGTCGCAGTTGGAGTAGCCACTGTGTAATTCGAAAGAGTTCCCGACGTCACGCCCGTTGCTGTAGCTGTTAGAGTGTAGGTACTGTTGGTGGTTGACTTAGCCCAAACTTCAATTTCTCTTTGCCCTGTCGTTAGGGTGTAGTTTGTTGTTAAGGCACCACTGGCCAGACAAGTAGCCTCATTAGCATAGAAATTGACATTGGCAGGAGCTGCAGACATGGTAATTCCAACATCTGAACCAAATATCGAAGCCAGATTTCCTGCATTTTGAAGTTGAATTCGTAATGGGATACAATGGCCATTTCCAACATAAGAAGTGGCTCCATTACTTGGTCCATTAATAACCACTTTTGTTGCTACATTTAAGGAGGCATTAACGGCTTGAAGCTTTCCTGAAGTTGAAAGTCCTGTAATGCTTCCACCACTATTGACATAATCAGTTGCGACGAAAGTGGTTGAACTTGAAGTGCTTCTGCCGCTAAAGAAAGATAAGGAAGTGGCACCCCGATTGAAAACTCTGAGACGACCTTCATGCTCAGTCCAATAGATATTATTGTTATTATCTATATCTATGGCCCGTGGTCTTGAAGTCCGTGCTTCTTGGATAGGATCTCCATTTTCCCAACCATCACCAAGAACACCCCCAGGCCCTAGCTTCCCAACAACCAAATAGGTTTTGCCGTAATTTACCAAATCAGATGGATTTGTAATATTCACTTTTTTAATACTATGGCGACAGCCCATATAAAGATAAATCGTTCCACTTTCATTTACCACTTTTAGCCCTGAAGCATCGTAGCACATCTGTGAAGTTCCTACGGAACCCGTCGTAGAGTTCGCAGCCGTCACATTGCTCGCGATCGCATTATCACTGACCCTGCCGACAAAACTTTCTGAAACTCCATCTTCTTTAATCACGACAACACGGTGGTTTGTAATGTCGGCGACATAGGCACGTCCTCCATAATAAGCTATTTGTCGTGGCCCATTGAGTTTAAAAGGATCCGTCGAAAGCAGCATGTTCGGAGTCAGACCAGAGGCCCCAGCTCCAGAAATGGTGCCGATTTTTCCATGAGGAATGATCTTTCCAAAGCGAGTCACATCGTCACCGGATGTTGTTCCTCGATTGTAATAAAACACAGCGTTTGAATTGTAATCTGTAAATAAAATATTATTTCCATCCAAAGCAAAATCCCAAGGTTGAAACCTCATCTTGGTCATATCATCTTCTGGAAGTCGGTCCGCACCGACTCCTGCTTGGCCGACAAGGGTGCACACTTGCCCGCCCTTGGCAGAAACCGAAGCACTAAACAAAGTATTACATTCTGTAGAAAACATGTTGATATTGATAGTCCAAGTTTGCTCTACGGTTTCAGCTCCATCAGATATGACGGCCGTTAAGGTGAGATTGCCTAATCTCGTTTCATCGTAATTAGGTGAAATGGTTGCTGTGGAATAAGATTTATCTCCAGCCACGGTGTATCCAATGAATGAATCTCCTCCAGAAGGCAATTGCTGACCATTTAATTTCCAATAATATTGTAAGTTGGCTGGGTCACCAGAATCCTGATCCGTTCCATATATTTTAACCTGAAGTGAAGAAGCATAATTCATTTTGATATTTCCGCTGGGTGTAAAAGAAGCGGTATCAAGCCACATTTGGATGCCTGTTCCGCTCGTTCCTGCAGCCGCTGTATTAATTTGAGGAGGACGATTTCGTTTTAAACTCCAAGTGCAAGTTTGAATATTGCTATATTTATCTATGACTTCCACAACAAGGCTTCGGGTGCCAATAGCCCAAACATGGTCTGGAATCTCAGAGGTATAAGTATCCGTAGAGTTCGTTGATACTTTAGCTTGAGCCGCCGTAAGCCCTGAAAGAATGGTTCCGTTTTCCTTCCATCGGTAAGTGATATCTGGTCCAGTCGCAGAAACAGTAAAGGTTTTAATATCGTAAGTTGGCGTACTGGAATACTGAGATAGCAAGGTGACGGTTCCCTGAACTGGGGTACAAGCTTGAATTTGCACTGTTGCCGGATCTTTGATATTTACATTCCACTGGCAAAATCCTGTGTCCCATCCATCATAAAAATTTGAGGTTACTGATTGTCCAGATCCAAGAACCCCTATCGTTGGATTCAAGGTTGCAGAGGAAGTATACCCAGAACTAGAAATACCAGAAAATAATTCAGGATAGGCGTTATTTAATTTCCAAGAAAAGCTGACCACATCATTTTCTGCATCTGTAGCCGAGCAAGATAAAGCTAAAGAAGAGGTGTATAACAATTCATTTCCTGTTGCCGCTGGAGTTTGTCCCGAAAGACAAGAAGGAGGTGTGTTCTTAACAATACTCCATGTTCTAGTTGCTGATACTCCAACGCCATTGCTTAATGTGGCTTCTAGGGTGTTCGTGGCTCCTAAAGCACCATTTAAAGACGCTAAATCATACAAATTACCTGAACCAACGGGCGTCCCATTCAGTTGCCAAGAGATAAGACAACCTGAATCGTTGGGAATCACACCATAGGTTGTAGTGATATTGTTTTGAACTGAAACCCGTTGTGTTGCGCCCGAAGGAAATGAGGAAGAAACAAGACAGTTATTAAATACCATTGAATCCCAGTTAAAATCTACTGTATCCGTTCCATCATTGATAGAGGCAGTCACCGTTCTAGAACCAGTATAACTATTACTAAAATTAAATCTTTCTTGAAAAGGATTCACTGAAGATAGCGTGGTATGGGTGATGGGTGGTGAAAGAGATGCTAAATCCGTCCCGTTAATTTTCCAAGTTATTGTTAAAGGATCCGAATCAACATCTGTCGTATTCGCTGAAAAATTGTAGTCTGTATTAATCGAAAGATTTAAGATCCCCGAAGCTGACGGGGCTTGAACTGCCGTAGGCAAACTATTTCTCTTAATAGACCATGTCGTCGTCGTTGTCGTGGCACCATTACTCACTGAGGCTTGTAAAATATTGTTACCTGTTGAAAAATCACCGGATGCAAATGATTTAAAGGAAGTCGTACCACTGATAGGTGTCCCATTGATACTCCAGGATACCGGACAACCTGCCGTACTTGTTGTAATACTATACAAGCTTCCGACAACATCGTTGGCCTTTATTTTAATAGTCGTTGCATTTGAAGGTGCGAAACTTGTTAACGTACAATCTCCAGTGACGGTAACAGCCCAAGAACAAGCGATACTATCATAGCCGTCGTCTACATAGAGGGAAACAATGTTATTTCCCACGTTCCCAATAGTCGGGGTAAACTGGGAAGAACTCAATGAGGAGGTATTTCCTAAATTTAGTAAGGAAGCACTTGCCGCTCCATTTAGCTTCCATGAAAAATTAAAGGTATCCCCAACATCACTATCAACCACTGTAGATTGAAAAACCTGAGAACCACTTCCCTGGGTCATAGACAAAGTGGTGCTTGAGGGATTTAAAACTCCACAAGCCGGAGGGGAATTTTTGACCAAATTCCAAGTTCTAGTAACGGTGCTTCCTAATCCATTTGAAACGGTGGCAACCAAAGTATGATTGGTTCCGCTAGACAGAAGAGCGTTCGTTGAGACTAAATTATAAAGTGTGCCTGTTCCCACATTAGTTCCATCAATGGCCCAATTAACAGTACAATAACCTGGGAAATTCGGAGTCAGACTAAAGGAAATTGTTTGAGCCGTCGATCCCGCAAATCTTCGATTTGTCAGATGGTCCGGAGATGAAGAAGAAATATCGCAAGCAGGAAGTACTTGAACTGGCCAACTGCAAGTTGTGCTTTCGTATCCATCTGAAATTTCCACTCCAATGCTATTGGCTCCCACCTGCGGAGACGTGGGAATAAAAGAAGCATTTGCCGTATTTCCTGAGTTAGCAGGTGACAATATTGAAGTGGCGACGCTTTGACCATTTAATTTCCATGAAAAAGTTAAGGGATCACTATTTAAATCTGCGGATGTTAAACTCAAAGATAAATTTTGACTGATACCTATGGTTTGTGTGGAAAGATTACTTGGTGTCATCACTCCACAAGATGGAGGCGAGTTCTTTACTACCGTCCAAGTTTGAGAGCTTTGACCTGTTGCACCCGTTACGGAGGCTGACAAAATATTATTTCCGATAGCAAAAATTGAAGAATTTAAAATTTTAGAAGATTCCTTCCCCGTCAAAGGAACTCCATTAAGAGTCCAAGAAACTTCACACCCAGCAGTCACCGTCGAAACGGAAAAACCATTCTGCGCACTACCAGTTGATAATATTCGGATATTATTTCCAGCGACATCTGGAACTTTTGTAGTTATTGAACAGTCCCCAGAAACCTTTGGAGTCCAAGAACAAGATACCGTATCATAACCATCACTGATCTCGGCCTTTACATTTTGTGTTCCCCCGTTCTCAGGCTGAGGTCTAAAACTGATTTGAGAAGCGGTTGGAGAAGAAATAATTGGCACTAACAACGTATCATTTTTTGAACCGTTGTATTTCCAAGCAAATTGTAAAGATTCCCCGTCCATATCTTGACCCTGGACAGTAAGTTGTAATTCAGAACCAGCGGCAACCGAAGGAGATAAGTTGGTAGGGCTTTGTGAGTTACATGTAGGTGGGTTATTTTTGGTCACCGTCCATTCAAACGATTCAGTCCCAGTGTCATTCTTCACATTGACTTTAACGACGTTCGAACCTGGTTTAAAGTTGGCAGAGTCTATATCGGCAATAAGTCCTGTTGACGTTACAGCCACATCATTAATTAAATATTCAGCTTTACAGCTTTCTGCATTTGTTTGAACTATGAATTGATTCAGTACACCTGCCGTTGAAGCGACTTTAAAAGTATCCTTTTCAGGCCTTTTAGATATAATCTTACACGCAGGATCTGTTCCTTTACCGCCCGCCTCGAGCAATGCGAAATCACTTCCCCCACTATTTCTATTACACGACGACAGATAGATAACAAACAAGGAGTAGATAAAAAATTTAAATTTAAGGTTCATAAAAGTAAACGATCTCATCTTAAGACTTCTCGGAAGATTGGGCATTCGACTTTAATGAAATGATTTTTATTCAGATATATCATTTCTAGACTTTAGTTGCATAATGAACTCCAACACCCACACCGATGTCTCAAATGAGGAAAAAATGAAAAAATGTTTTTTTTATTTGTGGGTTTTAATTGCAATGAATTCATGTTCCAGTGGAACTATCAAGGTTGAAAGCTTGCCGGAAGGTGCTGAAATATTTATTTCAGTCAACGGGCAAATGCCGCGTAAAATTGGGATCACTCCTTTGGTTGTTCAAGAGTCCCAAGTTAATTCAGGAAACGAGTCCTTTCAAATATCACTTGTTAAAGAAGGCTTTTTAAGTGAAAACATTCTTGCCCCAGCGTCCATTTTTCCGCGCTCCTCTGCGGTGCAAGTTAAACTCAAAGAAATCACCGCAGCTAAAAAAGTGGGCCAGAGTGATGATAACTTGCAAAAAATAAGTTCTTCAATAGCTCAAATCGTCGATCATATTAAAAACAAAGAATATGATTTAGCAGAGAAAAATCTTGTCAATCTTCAGACTCAATTTCCCTCGGTATCCACCGTTTATGAACTACTGGGCAATGTCTTTTATTTGAAAAAAGACCTCTCCAAAGCCCACGGATATTATAAAAGAGCTCTCGATTTAAATCCTAACAACGTGGACACCAACAGAATGATCCAAAAAATTGAAAGTATCAGATCTGATCTGAGGTCACCAGCATCGAATGGAGGCATCTGATGAGTCTCTTTCCAATTGGTCTACTTATAGCACTAACGGCCTTTATTTCTGCAATTATTCACTTGAATCAGAGTGTGACAAGCTACTTTGATTTGGTGGCTCTGTTTATTGTTTTTGGTGGAACAACATCTGTGGCTGTTGTTCTTATTCCTTGGGATATTAAAAAAGATGTCGTCCATGGTCTTAAAGATTTACTTAAGGGTGACAAATCAAATTTTAAATTAGTATTAAATGATTGCATTGATGTTTTAAAAAGAACACCCGTCAATTATGAGGGCTCTGTTATTTACTTGTACCAACAAATATTAAAAGATGGCCTCGAGATGATCCAGCTAAATATTGAACCTTCAAAAATACACTTGATTCTTCAAGAACGATTACATCATTCATCTAAAAGAAGAAAGAAAATGGCAAATGCCATACGAAGTTTAGCTAAATACCCTCCCGCTTTTGGACTCATGGGAACGGTACTTGGGCTTGTCAATGTAATGAAAGGTGTGTCCAACGGAATCGATGGAAAACAAACAGCAATGGAAATGGCCTTAGCTCTTGTGGCTACAATGTATGGACTTATTGTATCAAATTTGGTTTTAAACCCAGCTGGAGAATTAATACTTAAAAATATCAGCCATGAAGAAGGCTTTGGAGAAATTGCTATCTCTACAATTCAATTACTTGCAGAAAAGTCATCATTGTTAGAATCGGTTGAACTCTTGAATTCCTATGTTCCTCCAGATCAAAGGGTCAACCTATTTGAAAGCACAGAACCAGGTGCCGCTTAATGGAAAAACTTTTAGGACGAACGAGGTTCGAAGAACACGAAGAATTAGATACAGAGGGTAGCTGGGCCGTAAGTTACGGGGATATGGTTACCTTGTTGTTGACATTTTTCATCATCTTCTTCTCCACGGATCCTAAACAAGGCACGAAACAAAGATTAGAGTTAAAAGTCTCTCTCATTGAATCCTTAAAAACAAAATCAAAAAGCAATTCAGAACTTGGAAATTCAAACAAAGTGAGTGTTGGTAATAAGAAGGAAGAAGGAATTGACAAAGAAATTCTAAAAAAATGGGATGGAGTTGCCCATGATAAAGGAAATCACATTTTAATTGAATTTCCTCAAATCTCATTTTTTGATTCAGGAAAAATAGATCTGACGAAAGCGGGAATTGCAGCACTTGTAAATTTCGTGAAAGTTTACGAACCTTACGCTGGCAATTACACCCTAAGTATCCGTGCTTTTGCTGATAACAAACAAGTCAGAAATTCTAAACTATTAAAATTTTCTGACAATTTAGAACTCACGGCGCTGAGATCAGTGGCGACGATGAGAGTTTTACAAAAAGCAGGCATCCCCTTGAATAGAATAAAAACCGGTGGTTATGGTGAACTCATGATCACGGCAAGGGAGCTTGAAGAGGTTCCTAAAGAAAAAAGATTTCCAACCATGGAACTGGATCTCGCTAGAAAAGTTGTTTTGGTTATTGAGCCGGAGGCCGAAAAATGAAAAAAAATATTTTCTCTCTATTCTTTGTTTGGATTTTTCTTTCTCTTAGTCAGAGTCTACTGGCTCAAACGACCAAACATCCAAGAGTGTTAGATCTTGAAAAAACTCTCTCTAGAGAAGCCTTAGAAGTTTTGAAGGGACGATTCCCTGACAAGCCTTTTTTAGTCAATGTGAGAATAGACCCCATGATGCGAGAAAGAAAAGAAGCTGGAGTGAAAAATAAAGAAAGATTGCCCTATTTTGAAATCTCTGAAGAAGAAATTATTGACGAATGGGACGATCCTTCATTTTCTTTGATGTCTTTGGTCAATCGAGTTAAAAAAATTCACGTCAATATGTCTGTACCAAACCAATTATCTGATGATGAAATTGCAGAGTTGAAATCCTCAGTCATCTATAGTTTAGGACTTTTAGAAGCAAGAGATACCGTTGAAGTTAACAAGAGGTCCTGGAATAACCAGGGTGACAATAATAAAAACTTTAGATGGGATTGGTTTGGATTTGGAACAACAAGTTTGGTTATCATTTTAACAGGGCTCTTTTTAATTATTTGGTCATCTGTCAAAAAGCTCACAGCTGCCATTCAAGAATCAGGCTCTAATGGAAAGGGCGGAGGAATGGTGTCAGCTCCTGTTGCCGCTTCGAGTTCCAGCCCCAGTCAAGAGTCGTCCAAGGGGAACCTTTTTGGAAGTGCGGATTTAAGGTTGCAAGACCCTATCAAGAACAGAGAAATCATTGCTGGTGGTCTAAAGATTTTGTTAAGTCATTCCCATTTTCCTAGCCTTGAAGATATGATCGTTTTTCAAAAGGCTGCTGAAGAAAATCCAAGTGATTTGGGAGCCCTTCTTGGAGAGTTTCCCATCGAGATGAGAAAAACTCTGTTCAGCTATAGTTATGGTGATAAATGGATGGAGGCAATGATCGATCCCTCAGACGTTTCCTCTGTATCAATTGAAATTTTAAACAAATGCATAAAGAATCCAAGGAATGAGTTTAACAAAGAATGGCAATTACTTTTGATTTGCGTTTGGAGACTAAGTGTAAAGAAGAAAGATTTTTTTACGGGTCTTTCTTCGGCAGATGCTTTTAATATCCTAGGCTTTTTACCTAAGTCTTTTGCTATTGAGGCCGCACGAGAAGTATTTCCTGGTGCTTGGGGACAGTTACTTGATCCCTCTTTTAGTGCCAAGCGGTTGCCAGCAGAAAAAATTTCTGAGTTTACAGAAAAAGCGATTAAAATTTTACCCTTCAGAGATCTTTCTGTAATTGAAACCTATAAAAATGAAAAAGAGTTGCTTATTTTCTTGAAAAATTCAGATCCTATTGCCGAGAAGGAAATTTACCTCGCTGCGGGTGATAGCTCGTTATTGTGGTCCATTCGCCCCCCCTTTTATAGAATTTTTGAACTGAGCGCTCCAGAGTATGAAAAGATCGTACCCTTGCATCGAATAGAGGAATGGGCCTTAGTGATGTTCAATGTAGGAAGACCCGAAAGAAGAGAAGTAGAAAAGCGGATGACTGATAAGCAAAAATTTAGGTATTTCGAGCTTTTAAAAAGCTACGATATGAAGCCTCCTTCTAAAGTAAGAATTGGTGAACTTCGTGAATTGATTGGAAAATCGGTTCATACGATACACGCCCAATATGAAGCCGAGCAGGCCTTATTGAATTTTTCACTGGATGATGACAAGGAAGGGTCGAAAGCGGCTTAAATATGAAACTTTATTTAAAAGCACTTTTTATATTTTTATTTATTTTTGAGTCTGGCTTAACTAAGTCAAAAGTAGATCTTTTATTTGGTTTTTTTTCTTTGGAGGCGACCACCAAAGAAAAAAAAGGAAATGTTTCCAATATAGGATCTTACCAGCTGAATTATCGATATGCTTTTGCATCTAACACGGAACTTTCCATAGGTTATTCCTTAATCGCTTCGAAAACTTTTACAGGTGATTTTGGATTTGGACCAGATATTGGATTTGCCTATTTTCCATTTTCTACTGCCAATGTCATAGAAGCACAAAGTGAATCTACCAGTTATAAAAGCTATGAAATTTATAAGCCTTACTTAAGTGCCAGTTTCCATCAAAGACAATATCAATCTATTCAATCTTCCTATGCAGGTTTTGGATTTGGTTTTGGACTCGAAATCTATTGGAAGAGCAACACGTCTATCAAGGTGGAGTTTAGATATCTCCCCTTAGGTGGTCCTGATAACGCTATATCAAATGAAATGGACATTTTCTCAGGACTCACATTCCATTTATAAACAATCTATTTTAGCTGCCTTTTTTTAGAAAAGAGAAAAAGGAGCTCTCCTTCTTCTCAGTTTTATTTGTTTTTTCAGTTTTCTTATTTGAATTATTTTTCTGATATTCTATTAGAGTTTCTTGTATGATCATTTGCAAATCCTCAATGGAAAATGGTTTTAACAATTGAGGGGTATGAGTTGTCTCTGCACCCGAAATGGCAATGAGGGGAATTCCATTTTTCAAACATTCCTGTTTAAGAGTCAGAAAGGGGATAATATTATTCCTAAAGTCACCTAATACAACATCAGAGTCTATCCATGATTTATCCTTAAAGTTGTAATAACTTGCGGCCGTGTATTCCCTACTCTCCATCATTTCTTTTAATAAGTCTGCAATTTCAATATCGTCCTCAAAGATCGCAACTTTTAATGGCATAATCACCTCTGCTCACCTCTTCGGTTCAAAGTTGCATTGGTTTAATCAAAAAACTTTTATCTAAAATCATTTTCCTCAAGTTAGTTTAATTCATTTTAGACTAAGATCATGTCCCATTTTGCAACAAACAAATGGCTTTGAAGATGCTCGTAAAGAGGTCATCAGCAAATGTCACGACAGAACCCTCATCTCTTTTTGTGATCCTAAAAAAGTAACTTGTGTAAAGAATTAATTTGGTTAATTTCATTAATGGGCGCCACGAGTTCGCACTGAAGTCAGCACCCCTCTGTTTCCATAGATCGTTTCAAGAGTGTCAGCGGTTTCATTGATGACTCTTTGACTCCACATAGGTGTATTTAAAGCATATCCGAGGGCGATTGTGAAATTGCTACTTTGAACAGGATTCAAATTTTGCGTGTTATACTGAGTTGAACTAAATACCATACGATCAGCAAATTTTTCAAAGGGCAAATGAGGACGTATTCTAGATGTCACTATTCTAACTTGTTGAGCAAAATGACAACTCAAGCACTCTGTTTGAACAAGTCCTGGAATAATTCTTGGATTTTCTACCATATAAACACGACCAATCATTTCTAAAATTTCACGTTCAGAAAGAGTGTTAGAAACATCCACATCTTCAATCAGCGGTTGAAAGTTCTTAGTCGCAAAGGGAGGAAAACCTCCGACAGTCTTAATGTTGGAATAAAGCCTATTTTTAACTTCGAGATAAGTGAATGGTAAATAGGTTTGCCAGTTATTAAAAGGTTCCTGACCTGGTTGGTATTCAGGAATCATCGCGAACTGATTGACTGACGGCTGATTTAAATGAATTGGCAGTTCCCACCCTGCAAAGCCACTCATGCCGTCACTATGACGGGAAGATCGAAAAGTCACTTTAAATGCAGGGCCGATATGGGACAAGACTATTTTTTTTAATTCTTGAAAGTAAGGACCATTAAACCCTTCGGCTTTTATCGTAGGATTGACTTGTAAAGGCAATCGACCTTGCGGGAACCTGCGACGATTTTTATGATTGAGCTCTTCTAGTTTACTTAAGAAAATAGGTAAATCAAAAATGGTATGGGTAGAGTGAATTGAAGCGAGCTTCGTAATTCTGCCGTTCTCAGGTTTTTGCCAAACAAGATTAATATACAATTGTCTGATAAAATGATCTAGGCGAATGCCAATCACACGAAAGTCATCAGTTTGATGTGATCTTGTTCTCCGCTCTTGAACATCTAACTCGAATCCGACAAATAACTGTTCGGCAGGAAACAATAGCTCCCCAGTTCGAGTCACATCTAATGTTTTAATCAATAGATTTTCTTCACCAGGTTTAGGAACCGGAAGTAAAATAGTGACATCATTCATATCTAGATTTTGAGACCAAGAAAAGTGTGAAAACAGAACCAATATGAGGATTGTTTTAATAAAACTCATTGTTCCTCCTAAGTTTGATTACAAACTACAAATTCGATACTGAATTGTCATCATCAATTTTGAAGAAATAAGCCGATGGCAGCAGGTTTCAGTTCTAAGTTCTTATTTGATACAAAATGATTCTCATAAAGAGACTAAAATTTATTTTTTTATTATGATTTAACTATTAATAAGATCTCACTATTTACCGATAGGTCGGGCATGAAAAATTTATTCAAATTTTTATTTTTCCTAACAACGGTCTTGTCGATTTCATGTACGCGGCTGGGCGCCAATCTCAATTCTAAAATTCTGATTAAGATGCCAGAGTTTTCCTCTAGTCACAGCGATAAACTGAGCCTATCCGGCGATCCAACGAGCCTGTCTGACATGAACTGTTATATGGTTTTTATCTCGGGTCCCGAAGAGGATTTGCAAAAAAATATCTGTCCTACTAAAGGTGATTTAGCTCTTGGAATTCCTTCAAAAACTGTCAAATTTGGGCTTTATTTTGGTGGTTACAATCCTGGTTCTGAAATCTCATTTGAAGTTCCTTCTGGAAATAGCAGAGTGATCCATCTCGTGGGAATGAGTGTAAAATCTAAAGAGATTTGTAGAGATTTTAAGACTCAAGGTTTTCCTAGCAAACAGGAATCAAGTAAGCCTTATCTTTTAGGAACTGCTGATAATGTTTTTCTTGAAGCTGCAAAAACAATTGAAATTCCCATTGCCATGACTTTCAATTCAGCAAATGGTTTTTCAAAGTGTTCTGGGCCTGACCTTCCCGATGAGGAAGGTGATGACGCAGAAGATCCTGGTGAGACTCCCGGAGACGGTAGTAATGAACCCTACCTCCGATTTGAAGGTCTGGGACGTTGGGATTCTATGACCAACAAAGAGTTGGGAACCATTGGACAGTGCTATTTAGTGACGCCTTCTTTATATCAAAATGGGCAGCCATGGGTGGAACCCTCATTTGCCCCTCTTTCAATTGACGTTTCCAGTTTTGTCGCAGGTCAGTTCTATTCGGACTCAGGATGCAGTAGTCCCGTCACGAGCTTATCGATTCCTGTAGGGGCCTATCGAAGCGCAGCTGGATATTATTTCAAATCGACGAGTGTTCTTAACGATGTTCCTTTAACTGGGTGGACAATTACTGGTAATAGCCAAACATTGCAAAGTGTGAGCCAAGTGGTTGATTTTGGATATCCGAAAATAACTTTTTTTGGATCAGACAAGCTTCCAGTGAATCTTTGCAGTCGTTATCAACTTAAAAGTGAACTCTTTGAAGGAGGGTCTCTCATGGCCCCTTCTGGAGGAATCAATTTTGCCTTGTCTGATAATGCCAGTTTTTACCTTCGTGCTTCAAATGATTGTTTGACAGGCACGACGGTTCATATGGCAACGGCAACAGAAAGTCAGCAATTTTACCTAAAAATATATTCACCCTCGACAGCTATAGATTTGCAAGATTATATGACGGCATCAGCAGCTGGAGTTAATTATGTTGTTTCCCCATTCATTGTTGAAACAAGTGCTTATCATAATCATGTCGATGCCATGACTGTTTACGCAAGGGACAATGCTATAGTTCGAGGGGAATGCAATGCGATTACGATTCGCCTGGTTAATTTTGACGGTGGTGCCGCTAGTGCTAAAAATTTAATGAACCTCTACTTTAATGTCCCTCAAGGTGCAGGGAGCTTCTACACTCTGAGTGACTGCAGTGGGGCGCCTATCGGTTCCATCCCCTTAGTTGCAGGAGGTTCGGAACTCAACATTGGTTTTAAAGCGAATGCGCTTCCAGAGGCTCTATTGACCTCTGGACAGATACCCATGGAGTTTCATTTTGGATCGATACGAATAAAAGACATACCTTCTCAACTTCCAAGTATTTCCATGTTTGATGTATTTGATCCGATGGATCCTTGGTTTCTGAGCGCCGTTCCACCTCACTTTCATGGAGCCACTGTCGTTGGCTCTCATGAATTTAATGACGATGGAGGAACTCCAAATACTTATAAATTAGTTGAACTGCAAGGGGATTACGATCATCTGGATTCAGTAAAATGCTATGATGGATCTAGCTTTGTTAATTGCAGCCCTTCAGAACTAGATACATCGACCATTCCTTATAAATACAAATGGGCTAGCTCAGATGCAAGCTCAGGGACTTCAAGAATTATTCAATTTAATTATACGGATAGTGGAATGTCGGGCCACAGAGAACTGACCATATCCGGCGACAAATTGTATGGGAATGGATTCAAAGTGGTTAACTGTGGAAGCATTGCTAGCGTTAATGAAACTATAGAAAGTCTAAACACACATAATTCTGGGGTTTTGTGTCTTCCTGAAAACTCCAACCATGCCAGGAGTTCTGTCGCCTTGACATTAAACACCTCATCCCGAGTCGGCATTATTGGTCATTCATCTGGGACTTCTATCATTGACGCCAATAGCGTCAATAGCACTCTCGTGTTGTTTTTGCATGGTTCAACAAATTTCCCAAGTAGTAGCTTTTATGTCGCCAATCTTAAATTTAGAGGTGTGACAGATTCTTCTAGGATATCAATTTCGAATCCTACTCCAGGTTCTTCAGTAACGGCCGAGTTTAATAATATTGATATTGACGATATGGGAATCTCTACAACGACAAGCATGATCAGCATTTCGAATAGCAGTCCCAATGTAACTATTAAACTAAAAAATTCTAAAATAAAAACGTCTGGAAGTTATAATTCAGGAATATCTTTAGTGGGAGTTAATAATGTTACGATTGAAAACTTAAAAATTGAAACTGCTAGTGATTTTGGAATCAATATCATGAATTCGGCTTCAATCAATGGTCAAAATATTAAAATTCTGAATACAGAAATTATGACTACAGGGGGAGAAGCCTTAAAATGGGACAATTCAGCAGCGACTTCTGGATCAGGAATTGAAATTGTTAATTCAAAATTTATAATGAAAATGCCAGGATCCGCCGCAAAATCTGTAGTGTCATTTACTAATAAAATAATCAATGGAATTTTTGAAAACAACCTCGTTGAGGCAGAATCAGGAGCTACCAACAATGGACTTATGTCTTTTTTTAGTGGAGCTGCTAATGATTTAAGTATTTCTGTGAGGACAAATATTTTGAGTCAGGGATCTAGTGCTCAGGCCACCATGAAGAGTACAGGGAATAATAACACAGACATCATTGATTTTTTGGATAACTCATTTGTTTCAACTTCTAGTGCCAATAATTCCATTGGGTTTGTCGAAGTCACATCTGGAAGTACTTTTAAATTCTGGACAGGAATATCTGATCCTCCAGGAGGAGGCAATGTCGCCTGTTCAGATAATGGAAGCTATATTTTTACTAGTAGCTTTACAAATAATGGATCTCTTGGCGGTGGTTTAGGTCTTGGAACGATCCCCGTCATCATGAATAATCTGTCTACCACATCAAAAAGATGTAAGGGACTCTATTAAAATGACAATTATCGTCCCTTTTTATACCGATAAGTATCAACGAAATAAATCACAAAATTCAAAAAATCTTAGCTATAATTCAAATTCCTGCTTAGTGAATTATGTAAAATAATGAGTTTGTAAAATAAAAAAAGATTATTAGTTATTCCTTCCTAAATAGTTCTACTAAATAATCTATGACAGCACGGACTCTTGCGCTATTTACAATATCAGGATGAGCCACCAACCATAAGGGAGCACGAACTGGATCCTCAATCTGGAGCTGGACAAGTTGAGAATCCCTCGCAGCCACAAACCCGGGTAAAATTCCAATTCCTAATCCAGCTTGTATTGAATAAAAAACAGAGCTCCAGGCTGAAGATCGAATCGTACACTGGATAGATGATTCTATTTTTTTTAATATTTGCTTTTCAAGATCACTTGAGGCGTTGGGAAAAAGTCCAATAAAAGGGAAATTTTTCAGTTCCCCTCTTGTTGTTGGTTTTCTCTTAGGGGTAAATAATGAAGCATGGCCATAAATAGCCAATTCAATCTCTCCAATTTTTTTAACAATCAGGTCACTTTGCTGTGGTCTGACAAGCCGAATGGCTAAGTCAGCTTCTCTTCGAGAGAGATTAACCACCTCGGCCCCTGTCAAAAATTCAAACTCAATTTGTCTGTGTTTTTGAATAAAGGGTCGAAGCTTGGGAATTAACCAATGATTTGCCAGGGCCCCGGGCATGGCTATTTTAACGATTCCCTGAACACGCTCATCTTGACCTGCGATAATTCTTTCCACCGCAAGAATCCCCTCCTCTGAGGCCTGCAAGGTCGGCAATATTCTTTCACCTGCCAGGGTCACAAAGTACCCGTCGGACCGTTTCTCAAATAACTGAGTTCCTATCTCTTCCTCTAGACTTAGTATTCTTCTTCCCACTGTTGCTTGGTCCACCTTTAGCTCGCGAGCGGAAGCCTTAAGAGTTTTACTTCGATAAAGCGCCAAAAAATACCTATAGTCATCCCATTGAATCATTTCACACCTCAAGTCTTTTTATTACACAACTCATTTTATTTTATTACTTATTTTATGATCTAAATCTAGTTAGGATCTAGATTTATGTTTTTGCTGGAATTCCTGATCCAAAAAAAAGAGAAGTTTGATAAGAATCGATGCGGATTTTTTTAGATTTGATATCGACGTCGACAAGGGTATTAAAATTTTTTTCAGCGGCCAAGTAGGCTAATTTCATGAGTGCCTCTTGGTATTCACTGCAATCGTCTACGGTTAAAGGATCTTCAGTTTTTTTAATTAACCGAGTTTCTTTACCTTGAGTCTTATCAAAAACTTTAATGTCTTTGGCTCGGCTTTCAATTTCTTTATATTTTTCGATAAAAGGAAGGACATAATTTGAATAGCAAGCAGTACAATAGGTGGAATGAGCAATTTCAACCGGACGCTTGGTCAGAAGTGGAAAAGCATTTTCAGGGATAAACTCGGCGCAACTCTTACAAAGAACCTCGGAACAAGTTTCACAGGAAAGAGTTGCTTTCGGCTTCTGACATTGCGAACAAAAAGACGACAGATTCATAGGAAGAATTTTTGACCTTATTCAAGGCTATGTCAACCCGTTAGCTTATCTTTTTTGGTTAAAGTGGAGCTGACAATTTCCATCAGTTCATCTTTTCTCCAAGGCTTATTTAAAAAATGTCCTACTCCATAGGGTCTGAGTTGATTCGCGACCAAGCTATCTGCATGGCCCGTCAATACGAGGGTTGGAAAAACCCAGTTACTTTTTTTAATGGATCTCAGAAGTTCAAAACCATTCATTTTAGGCATGGCTAAATCTGTGATCAAAAAATCAATTTTATTATTTTCAAGAATTTTCATTGCTTCTTCCCCATTGGCAGCGAATAAAAACTCTCGATCTGCTTCTTCTAATTGGAGAAAAATTAATTCTCTTAATTCCTCTTCATCTTCAACAATTAAGATCTTATATGCCATAACTCTCCCACCAGTGGATTATATAACTTCCAATCGGTATTATTGAGAATAATTTAATGGGAATAAAAAAAATACTAGACTTTTTTAAAAGGCGCTAAGATCCATCCCTCTGTCTTGATTTCATACAAAATATGCGAATGGGTATTCCATGGAGTTTATAATGTTCTTTGATTTGATTAATTAAAAACCGTCGGTACCCTACCGTCACTCCGTCCGGATGATTTGCGAAGGCAATAAAGGCCGGTGGCTTTTGATAGGTCTGGGTCAAATAAAAAAACTTAACATTTGAATTCCCATAAACGGGAGATGGAGCTCTTCGGATCGCCGAAAAAAAGAAATCATTCAGGTCCCTTGTTGAGACTCTAAAACTAATCAAGCCCTCAACCACTTCAATTTCTCTTAACAAATCTTCCAAACCATTTTTGTTTTTTGCTGAGGTAAAAACGACTCGCACGTCAGTAAAAAAATGAAACTCTCTTTTGATTTTTTCTAAAAAGATTTCCTTATAATCTGCACTTTCTTTTTTAGCCAAATCAGACTTATTGGCCACAATTATCGCACCCCGATGATCCTCAAGAATGGAATTTAAGATCTTGGCATCTTGCTCCGTTGGTCCCTCTAAGGCATCAATGACTAAAAGCACAATTTGTGATCTTCGAATCGCTTCATGGGATTTAAAGGCGCTAATGATCTCGACATGATCTTCTCTTTTGGAGGGCCTTCGTAAGCCTGCCGTATCAACTAAAGTATACAGTTTCTCCTTATACTCAAATTGGGAATCAATGGAATCGATGGTTGTTCCCGCAACCGCACTGACCATCATTCTTGGCATTCCCAAAATCGCATTGCAGAGGGAACTTTTTCCCACATTGGGTTTTCCAACAATGGAAAAAGTGATACCCCTATCCTTTGTAATTATTTTTTCTGGAATTCTTTGAGTGATCCATTCTAAAATTTCCGCAATTCCTTTTCTTTGTTCAAAGGAACAACTGACAAGATCCTGACCAAATTCATAAAAATCAGCTTTTGCCGTTTCGTCTTCAAGAACCTTGTCTACTTTATTCACGACGATGAGGCAGTCTTTTCCCGATTTTTTTACGAGCTTTAAGATGTCCCGATCCTCGGGAACCAGTCCCGATCTTCCGTCCATGACGGCAATGATCAAATCCGTTGTTTCTAAAAATTCGGTAACTTGTTCTTTAATTAATTTTGAAAATAAATCCTGAGCTTCAGTTACCCCTCCCGTATCAATCAGATCAAAGGTTTTACCCCAAATCTCAACAGGCTCAATAACTAAATCTCGAGTCACTCCTGGTTGATTTTTAACGATCGACTTTCTAGAATCGGTTAAAATATTAAAGAGCGTGGATTTTCCAACATTAGGCCTACCGACAATGGCCACCTTCGGAATATCATTTGTGAGGAGTTCTACGTTTTTCATGGAAATAACCTAATTCTTTCATTATGTGATCGTTTTTGAACCAATTTTCCCGATAGGATACTTTCAAATCCAAAAATATTTTTTCATTGAGTATTTTTTCAATCGACTTTCGCGCTTCGGAACCAATTTTTTTAAGATTTTCGCCGCCTTTTCCAATCACCATACCCTTATGATTTTCTTTAGCAACAACAATTTCAAGGGAAACGTGAGGGACTTTTTTTGAATGCTCATCATAGAGAATAGATCGAACAGCCATGTTATAGGGAATTTCTTGATGACAAAACTCAAAACATTTTTCCCTGACAATCTCACAAGCTAACTGCCGTACCGACTCGGTAGTGTACTCATCTTCTTCATAAAGTGGTTTTTCAGAGCTTGGTAAAAGTGAAATTCCGTGTTCGAGGATCAAAGGTCGTTCTGATTTATATTCCTCTAGTTCAGATTCTTTCAAGGAGAGGGTAAATACCCTGACTCCATAGGATTGTAATAAATCTTTCATGATTAAGACCCGATGGGATTTTTCACTCAAATCCGTTTTCGTAATCACAACAAACCAAGGTTTTTTACTTTTTGTAATTAAAGACAAGATCTCTTCAATGGTTTCTTTTTTTTGCGTGTCCACACTTAAAACGGCAATTAAAACATCACTCTCCCTGATAACTTCCAGGGCTTCATAGGCCAAAAAGGCATTCAGCCCAGCGGTGGCATGAATGAGCCCAGGTGAATCGACAAAAACAATTTGTCCCGATTTATCTGTGTAAATACCGTGAATGCGACGTCTTGTTGTTTGCGGTTTCGAAGTGACAATAGATACCTTTTCTTGAACTAAAAAATTCATCAAGGTTGACTTTCCCGCATTAGGTTCACCGATAAGTCCAATAAAACCGGCTTTGTAATTTTTCATTGTAATTCCTTTAAGGCTTTTTCTGCCGCCACTTGTTCAGCTTCTTTTTTTGACTTTCCTTTTCCATGACCCAATGTCTTGTCCCCTAAAATCACTTTCACATAAAATTCCTTCTCATGGGAGAGTCCCGTCTCTGAAACCAAAATATACTGAGGAGGAGCTTTATTTGTTTTCTGAATCACTTCCTGAAGCCTTGTTTTGTAGTCTTTAGCATAATGAACCTCTAGATTCAAATTTCTTAACTCTTCTTGAAAATAAGTAAGCAAAAACTTTTTAACAGCCTCATAGCCACCGTCTAAAAAAATCGCCCCGGTGAGGGCTTCCAGTACCGAGGCCTGAAGTCTTGGGTTTTTTTCACCACCGGCCTGCATCTCGCCTTTGCCTAGTTTCAAAAATTTATCCAGGCCCATAGAACAAGCTAATTGCGCCAGGGATTCCTCATTCACCAAGGAGGCTCTTTTTTTCGATAAGACCCCTTCGTCATCATTGGGAAACATCCGGTAAAGGACTTCACTTAAGATAAAATCTAAAACGGCATCGCCTAAAAACTCGAGCTTCTCATTATGCTGAGTTTTTTTCTTTGTTTCGACAGCAAAACTTTTATGTGTGAGGGCCAAGGATAAAAGGCTCTTATCGTTAAAGCTGTAATCCATTTTATGCTCGAGCTGATCCTGTTCCTGCTGCTCCCGTTCATGCTGATTCAATCAGTTCTCCGATCAAAACAACATCCTGTTGGTTTTTTTTCTCGTCAAAACCAATGATTTTAACTTTTACCTCTTCTCCAACCCAGGAATCTAGAAACTCACTGGCTTCTGGAATTTGAACGTTCCAGTAATCGGGACTCAGTCCTACTTTGTTCTTCATAATCAAAACCTTTTTCTCCTTATGAACTTGCTGATGGGCCGAGGCCAACAATCTTTCATAACTTAACTCACGCAGAGCTTCAGCCCTTTGCTTTCTTTCTGCCATAGGAACGATTTCAGTCATGACTGCGGCCTTTGTCCCCGTTCTTTCGGAGTAGGGAAAGACATGCAGCCGGTTCCAAGGTAAGTTCTTAAGCACCTGAAACGTGTCCTGAAAGCGTTCCTTGTTTTCGTTTGGAAAACCGACGATCACATCCATTCCAACAAAAGACTCAGGAAAGAATTCCTTAATTTTAAGTAAGGTGTTTTTAACTTCGTTTTGAGTGTAATTTCTTTTCATTTCTTTTAAAACTTCAGTGTTTGCACTTTGAATGCTCATATGAAAGTGAGGACAAATTCGTGGGCTTTTAAAAATTTCAATTAAGGCTTCAGTTATCTCAACGGGCTCCAGACTAGTGAGTCGAATCCGAGGGATCTTAGTTTTTTTTAAGATCTCTGACAATAACCCATCCAGATTTAAATTTGATTTGGCATCGTAGTAATCTCCAATATGAACTCCGGTTAACACCACCTCTAAAACACCATGGTTGTGAATTTCATTTATTTTAGAAACCAAATGCGATGCTGCCAAGGAACGAGAAGTCCCTCGAGCATAGGGTATGATACAATAGGAACAAAAACTATTGCAGCCATCTTGTATTTTTAAAAAAGACCGGGTGTGTTCTTTTTCTTCTCCACCACCCACTCCCAGATCCTCTTTTCTGAAGATATTCCCTTTAAAAACTTTATTTTTAATTTCTTTTTTGAAGAATAAATTCATGATTTCTGGCAGCTCATGTTTATGGGAATTGGCAACCACAAGGTCCACTGCTGGAATGGCCTCAAACTGCTGAGTGTCGACTTGAGCGGCGCAACCAGTGACGACAATAGTTGAAATGGGATCCTTGGCCTTCAACTTACGAATCAACTTAACCGCTTGCTTGGTAGCTTCTTGAGTCACAGCACAGGTGTTTAATATATGAACGGGATATCCATTGGTTTTTAAAATCATTTTCTTTTGTATCAAGCCTGTATCGTAGGTATTCACCTTGCAACCAAAAGTGTGGTATTGAAAATTTAAATTTGTATCCATCCCCCACCCATCAACCTGTTTTCATCATAAATGACGGCGGCTTGTCCCGGCGTTATCGCCCTTTGCTTTTCAAGGAATTGAGCCTGGTAACCATCTGCATTCTTAACTATCTTAGCCAAGGAACCCTTATGCTGATACCTGATTTTAACTAAGTACTCTTTGTTATCTTCCAGTTCTGAAAGTAAATGCATTTTTCTGATTTCCACTTTATCGCCAAAAAGATATTCTTCATCGCCCACCCAAACGGTATTATCGACAGCATCCACTTTGATCACGAATAATTTTTCATGATGGTTTAACCCTATGCCTTTGCTTTGTCCATAGGTGTAGTGATGGATCCCTTGATGCTCTCCCATAACTACTCCCGAGGGGTACCGTTTTAAGAGTCCTTTTTTCGCATTTAATTTTTCCGCACTCACTTGGGATTCAATAAAATGATCATAACCCTGGTTCCCAACAAAGCAGATTCCTTGAGAGTCTTTTTTTGCCGCTACGGTTAAGCCCCATTTTTTTGCTAAGTCTCTGACTTGAGGTTTTTTGTATTCCCCCACTGGAAAAAGCAAGTGGGGTATAATTTCTGGCTGGATCGTAAAGAGAAAATAAGTTTGATCTTTCCAATCATCTTCTGAGGTTTGAATAAAGGACTGACCGTTTCGTTCCACAATTTGGGCATAATGTCCCGTTGCCAAATAAGAACAATCTAGTTCTTTCATTTTTTGGATTAAATGATCGAATTTTAAATACGTATTGCAATTCACACAGGGCAAAGGTGTCTGTCCAGACAAATAACCCGCAATAAAGGGATCAATCACTTTCTCTTTAAACTTGGTTTCACAGTTAATAACATAAAAGGGAATATTTAATTTATCGGCCACACTTCGAGCGTCGTCCACATCTAGGCTGGAACAGCAGGTGCCATGCCCCTCCTGAATTTCATTTCCTCCTTGAATTTCACAGGCGGAATAATCCCAAACTTGCATGGTTGCCCCGATAACTTCATAACCTTGCTCAACCAAAAGAGCTGCAGCGACGGAGCTATCAACGCCCCCGCTCATAGCTACTAAGACTCGTTTGTTTTTGATCGTTAAAATATTTTTGTCCATGTTTTATTTCTCTTAATCTGCTGATAATTTTTTCTAATGCTAAACTAAATCTTTCTATTTCCTCATAACTTGAGCCCCATCCCAAAGAGACTCTCAAACTTGACTGCGCCTGATCTCTGGTAAATCCCATATTTAAAAGGACCGGGCTTGGCTCAGGATTTCCTGAACTACAGGCGGCTCCCGTCGAAACATGAAAACCCTCTAGATCTAAATTCATAAGCAAGGTTTCCCCGTCGATGCCCTCAATAGTCATATGAGAGGTATTTACCAGTCTTGGGTTTTCAATGCCAGTGATTTTCACTCCGTCAATTCTGTTTAAAATAGCCGCTTCTAATTGATTTCTTAAGTTTTCGATTTCTTTTATTCTTACTTGGTTGCTTGAAATGACTTTTAACATATACCCCAGAGAAGCAATCCCTAAGGTGTTTTCAGTCCCCCCTCTTCGAGATCGCTCTTGAGCTCCACCGTCTATCAAATTCTGGTAGGGAGATTTTTTTTTGACATACAAAAATCCTGTTCCCTTGAGGGCATAGAATTTATGTCCAGAGAAAGTGGCATAATCGACATTTAAATCCAAAAATTCAATCAGAGTTTTTCCAATTAATTGCACGCTATCGCAATGAAAAAAAGCTCCAACCTCATGAGTTTCCTGGGCCATTTTTTTTATCGGAAAAATATTTCCCGTTTCATTATTAGCGCCCATGACACTCACTAAACCAATTTTCGACGATAACTTTTCTCTAAAAAAAGCTAGGTCTATCGATCCCTTCTGACTTACCGGGATCCAATGAACCTTAAGCCCCTTTGATTCTATAAACTTGTAGGATTTAATCACACTTGGATGCTCTACAAGAGAACACATAAATTCATTCCGTTCGGCAGGAATCCTCCCTGAAATGAGTAATTCATAGAACCCTTTGATAACCGTGTTATTGCCCTCACTCGCACCTGAGTTGAATATGATTTCAAGGGGAGACACCCCCAGGAACTCAGCAATACTTTTTCGAGCCTCACGGATGATATTTTTAGGAGCCCTCCCGGATTGGTGGATAGAGCTTGGATTTCCAAATGAATTTAGCCATTTAGGAATCTCTTGGATCATTTCACCCCACACTGGAGTTGTTGCATTGTGGTCCAAATAGGACCAAAGTAAATTTAAGCTCATAGAAACAGGACTTTTAACACAGCTTTTAGATAATTCAAAGCGATACCCAAATATCCAATTATTGAACATATTTTTTACAAGTAAAAAGACCTGAATAATAAAGAATTTTAAGGTTTCCTATGAAAGAACCGATCTGACTTCAGCATGAAAAGTCAAAAATGGTTTGCAGCCTTTTCTCATAAATTAACATATTTTGAATCTGAGTATAACCAAAGCCACTCGGGCTACTCTCCCTTAGGTTACGCTCTGAGCGCAGGGAAAATCCAATCCCAAGAGTACATGAAATGGGCACAAAACTTTTTTAAATTACCCTATGTCAAAGATGATTATTTCAAATCACAGCTCCCCCCCACCGCAAATTGGAAAGATTGGAAATCAGAATACAAATGGAGTCCCGAAATAGTCCCACTTAGCATCTGGGATGGGCACCTTCTTGTAGCTTGCCTAGAGATACCTCTTTCTTTTCCCAATTCGCTGCGACCTGTTTTTGTTCTTGCTGATTTACCCAATATCGAAAAAACATATCAGTTCTATATTAATTCAGAAAAAGGAGCCAATCAGGCTCGTGAAAAAATAAAAGATATCTCGGCGCCACCTATAAAAATCCTTAAAAAGGATCTACAAACAGTGGAGCCTGAAAAAATTGATCTTTCTGAAGGCTTTGAGCTCCTTGAATCCTCCGACAGTGATGAGAACAATTTAATTTTAAATACGGAGGCCGAAGAATCACCTGAAGGTTTGGATTTATCCCCCTCGATCCCTTCGATCAACTCGATCCCCACCATTCCTTCTATGCCCAACTCTCTCAATGCAACCAGTATACCCAAAGCACCCAATGCTCCTATTTCACCGACATCCTTTGTTCATAAAGAGCTCGGGACCTCAGTAACGACGATCGCTACCGATAGCTCGCTGACAAGAAACGTTGTTCTTCCCTCTCAAATTCAAGATGATCTTAAGAAGGGCATGCCCTATTTGGCTTCTTTAAAAAAACAAAATACCCATGATTTTGAGACCTACTCTCAAGATATTTTCAATAAAGGTAAATCAGTATACGATAAAATGATCTTGTTTGCGATTGACCCTTCGGAGTCTTTTACCATACCTGTTTCCTGGACCGACACCATCAATCCAAGAAACAAAAACATCGATGGAATTCTTCTTTCTGAACCCAGCGTGTTTAAAATTGTCACTTCAACTATCAAGTCCTATCATGGCTATGTGGTTTTAAATGAACTAAATGAAAAGTTTTTTGACTTTTGGAATCTGGGGCAGGTTCCTGGAAATATCACCCTATGCCCGATAATCATCAATAATAAACTCATAGGTTTTCTGATGGGACTTGGAGAAACTAATTCTTACAACTGGAGCACATTGAAAAAAATGGAATCTTTAACCAATGAGATGACCCATTTTTATAATAAAAAATCTAAGGAACCTAAAGCCAGTTAAGTTGATAGGACCTCACCGGATCCTTAGAGGAATCATTCTTTGATAAGAAAATTGTCAAAATTATTTTTTTAAAATTAAAAGGCAATTCTTGAAAATCCAATCGATCTATCCATTCTATAATAAAAAAAGCTTCCTCGTCGGCAAATAAATCCCAAAAACCTGAAGCCTCGATTTCTTCAAAATTTTTCAGCCTGTATAGGTCTACATGATAGACTTTAAGGCCATTAGCTAATCTATAAGGATTAATTAGAGAAAAAGTGGGCGAACTTGTCATCTGCAAACCAAAGGAACCAAGCAACTCGCTGACCAAGGTGGTTTTACCGAACCCTAAGTCTCCGATCAGACCCAAGATGGTTTTCTCTTGAACTTCTGGAATTAATAATTCGAGAGTTTCTTTAAGACTGTTCATATAGAGAGACTCACTCAATGAAACTAAAATGGTTTGCTTCGGTGACCACCCGATGTGGGCTTTCTATTTTTTTGAAAAGGCCGTTTCCCTGCATTTCGGCCCCCTCGACCTTTTCCCTCAATCAAGGCTTTCGCTTGTCCTTTTGAAAGAACTTTAGCATCTTCAACATACCGTGAGTGAAAAGGCTGCTCCTTAATCAAAGGAATGGCCTTACCAATAAGTTTTTCAATATCCCTCAAATAAGATCTTTCCTCGGAATCACATAAAGAGATCGCGATGCCTTTAGTACCGGCCCTGGCTGTCCTTCCAATTCGATGAACATAACTTTCTGAATCGGCAGGCAGCTCGTAATTGATAACATGGGAAATATTATCAATATCAATCCCCCTGGCAACAATATCCGTAGCGACGAGGACCCTATTCTTCCCTGATCTGAGGTTTTCTAAGGCTCTTTGTCTGGCATTTTGAGATTTGTTTCCATGAATGGCCTCTGACTTAACTCGCAGGCTCATGAGAGTATCTGAAAGTCGATTCGCCCCATGCTTTGTTCGTGTAAAAATGATCACTTTTTGAAATTGATGATCCTCTAACAAATGCATCAATAAATCTTTTTTCTTAGCTTTATCAACGTACATCACGGACTGATGAATCAGCTCCACAGTGGATGAAACGGGAGCTACCTTTATATGAATTGGATCCTGCAACATGGAATCAGCCAAGGCCTTGATGTCCTTTGGCATGGTAGCAGAAAAAAATAAAGTTTGTCGTTTTTTTGATAGAATGGGCAATATGCGTTTCACATCAGGAAGAAATCCCATGTCTAACATCCGATCGGCTTCATCCAGAACAAAAATTTCCACTTTATTTAGAAACAGACATCTTTGTCCCAGTAAATCTAATAACCTTCCAGGAGTGGCAATTAAAACATCAACCCCATGGGCTAAGGACGAAACCTGCGGGCCCTGGCCAACGCCGCCAAAGACAACCGCATACTTGAGCCGCAGATGTTTGCCATAACTCAGAAAGCTCTCGTGTATCTGCACGGCTAATTCTCGAGTGGGGCTCAAGATTAATGTTCTCACCTGCTTGGGTTCCAGTTTGACCTTGTTCACGTGTAAATGCTGTAAAATGGGCAAAGCAAAGGCCGCTGTTTTCCCTGTGCCCGTCTGGGCACATCCAAGTAAATCCTTGCCTTGAAGCAAAAAGGGAATGGCTTGCTCCTGAATGGGAGTTGGAGTCTCATAGCCCTGCTCTTTCACTGCTTTTAATAACAAGGGGTCCAGATTTAAATCTGAAAAATTCCTTGTTTTTTCATTTGCGGTTCTATCTGTTGTTCTATCTATATTTTTATCTGTATTTTCGATTTTTGTGGTCATAGGAAGAGATCCTTATCACAGCTCTGGAAATAAATCTATTTTATAGCAAAAAACTTTAACAAAAATGATGTTAACCGCATTAAGTGAATTAAATTCACTTTACATGATGACAATCCTGACAAAGAATACTCATACTCATTTCTATAAAATCCTAGGCCAAGGCGGGATAGAAAGAAGAAACTAAACTGAAGGGAGTCTTATGAAAATTCTACTGAAAAATCAAATTACCAGAAAATTAACTTGTATTCCTCAAGAAATGTCTGTTCACGAAGCAAAAAAAATAATGCAAAATAACTGGTTCCGGCATTTACCTATCAAAGACGCTGGCGGAGAATACATCTTGGGAATGATTTCAGATCGAGACCTTCTTCGCGCTCATTCAGAAAACCAAACCGTTTCTTCCCTCATGAGCTCTCCCGTTAAGACCTATGATATTGAAACCCCTGTAAAGACCATAGTTCATAGCATGATTGAGTCAAAGGTTTCTGCTTTTTTGATTACGCAAAAAGGAGAAATTATTGGCATCGTGACCTCAGAAGACCTATTGCTTTTGCTGTCTCAGGTTCTTACCGAAAGCCATAAAACAGAAATGATTCTATCTCAGTACATGGCAAGTCCTCTTTTCCAACAATCCATAAACATGCTTAACCAAGCTGGAATTTAAGACAGAAATCGATGCCTATGAAATCTACTGAAAATAATAACAAAGTCGTTGAGCCGACAAAGGCAGAAAATCCCTTTTTAAATATTCTCTTCAATATTCTTCTGCCGATCTTTATTCTCAATAAGGGCGGGAAATTCTTGGGCCCAACCCCTGCTCTGATTCTTGCCTTCTCCCTACCCTTCGCCTATGGGACCTACGACTATTGGAAAAAAAGGAAGACCAACTTTATTTCTTTACTTGGACTTATTCATATTGTCTTTTCTGGTGGCTTTCTGCTTCTTAAACTTGAAGGAATTTGGTTTGCCATCAAAGAGGCGGCGTTTCCCCTTCTGATTGGAACCTTTGTTTTTATATCCGCCTTTAGCCAGAAACCTTTTATTAAACTTTTATTTTTAAACCCGCAAATTCTAAATCTAGAGCTTATCTATCATTCCATCACCACTCTAAAAAAAGAGGATGATTTTGAAGAGTTACTCAGAAATGGTACTATATTACTTTCATTGTCTTTTGCTCTTAGCTCTATCTTAAATTTTGGCTTAGCCTACACGATATTTATGCCCATCGACATCCATATCTTAGGAGAAACACGCGCCCAAGTATTGAATGAGCAAATGGCTGACATGACCAAATGGTCTTTTTTGATCATCATGCTCCCTTCGATGATGACACTTTTAGGAATATTGTATTTTATTATAAATAAACTCAAACACATTACCGGCCTCAGCCAAGAACAAATTTTTAATAACAAAATTTAACTGCCTTTAAGAGATCAAATATTGTTTCAGTAATAAATCGTTTTGAAGCACAGGTTTATTAAAGCGTGCGGTCATTTTCTTTCGATAATACGGTTCTACAGTTTGCACATTTTATGTTTTTTAAAATACTTTAGATCGAAGTATCCCTCAAAATAGGATTCGCATCCTTTTAAAGTTAAATGCGATTTTGATTCTTCTTTAGCTAGCAGTAGAGAACTAAAACAAAATATAAAAAATAAATTAAGTTTTATTTTCGAAATAACCACCGAATTCCCGCGCAAATATTATGGCCAAATTCTCCAAGAATGAGGCTTGTCTGTAGTAATTTTTGACATCTCATTTGACTCCAAAGAGTCGTTTTTTAAATTTACTCATGTCTAACTCTTTCAGCTATTTAATTTTAAGCAGCAATCACAAATTCAGAAAAAAGAGAAATGGGTGTTGACGCTTTTCGCGCTCCCGTTTCCTTAAGTTCAATAAGTCCAAATTCCGCTAGAAGTTTTACGTCCTGATAAACGTTTTTAAAATCTCGCTCTACAAAACGCGCTAGCTCTTGAATTGACTTTGGTTTTTTACTACGAATGACGCTAACAAGCTCAACTCTAGCGCCCGTGATCACTTTCCCCAAAGTTTCAAAATCAGGAAAGCTTATAATCGTAAATCCAGAAAAACGCTTTGAATGTTTTGCTAAAACACTAAACGCCCTATTCATTGCCACACTAGGGGGTTCAACAATTAAAACTGCTTTTTTAGTCTTCATAAAGAAATCCCTCCATGCGGATCATTTCAATAATATCTTTTTTTAATTCAACTAGCCCCCTATAAACATATCCAACTTCCTTTTCTCCGATATGTAAATGAGGACCTTTTGGGCTATGATTATCAAAACCGAAAATAGTTTTACCATCTTCCGAAAGCCAAGCCCTATATTTATAACCAGAAATATAGTTCTTACTTTTTCCAACGCTAAATATTGCGAATTCAAAAATAGCTAACCGAGCACCCTCGGAATGCTTAAGAAACATTTTCTGATGAAAAATCCTCTCGGCCTTCATTAAATCAATTAGCTCCTATGGTCTTTATACCATTAGACTAAATATATTACAAATGAGTTTTTATTAATGTTTTCTCATTCTGGCGTTCTCCTTTGTTATCAATGATTTATGATTGTTAAGTTAAATCATTATGGAGTACTCCCTTTTTAATTTCTACCACTTTCGGGAATCTACCCTCGACTCCGATCTGTCAAATGGCTCGAGAATTACAATTAGGCATTAATTTTATCGATTGCTATATCAAATTAATTAAATTTACTTATGTAAATAAAAATCTTAAAAGCACTCATCAGGAGGCCTAATGAAATTTTGGTCAATTTTAAATTCAAAAATTATCTTAGTCTTGTTCTCGTTAGTATATTGTGAAACGAGCATAGGACAACAGAAGTGTCTCATATTAACTTCACAAAAACAAATAGCTAACGGATTGAGTGATCCATTTTTTCAAACCCTGACCAACTTAATCCAATGTCCTCAACATATAGAAAATGTTCAGCAAATCTTAGAAGCTCAATTTCAAAATAAAAAATACCTCGTTGCAAATCGAGGAAGAAATAATCCCCTATTAGGAAGTTTTAGCATCTTCGAATCCTTTTCGACTTCTTCGCAACATAGACCTACAGACATTTTTCTTGGGCACTTTACTCATCTAAAATCTCTAAATGGGAAAAGTCTGCTTGATCTAGATCAAGAACCCAGCGAAGGAAAATTAATCATCGAACTCATCGCATGGGATTCGAAAAAAGGTTATTATAATTTTTATGAATTAATTGGTCAGGGAGGAATGGGCCAATGGTTTTATCGAGGCGATTCAAAAGATATTTTACTTGATAATCAGGCCATTTATCTTACTCAACCCACTCAGTTCGGCCAAAGACTGCGATGCTCAGGTTGCCATATTTCAGGGGGACCCATTATGAAAGAGCTTTCTTTTCCTCATAATGACTGGTGGACAAAGTCGCGACCTTTGATTTTTCAACATACTCCATCTGCAAGTTTTTTAAAGAATTTAAATCTCTTAGACACTGCTGAAAGTTTATCAAAACAAGTACAATTAGGGATTCAACGATTAGAAATGAGTCCAGGTTATCAGAATGTTATACAAGCACTAAGCATTCCGGCACAACTAAGGCCACTATTTTGCGAGATGGAAATAAATTTAGAGTCTGATATAGTACCCACCGAGTCGTCAGGTGCTATCAAGATTCCTTCAACCAGCATAGCTGGTTCATTTGCAGGCCCGTTGAACTTTATGATACCCAAGTCTTTATATCAAAATTTATTACAAAAACATGGACTGCATTTTCCAGAAACCAATCTTATGGATTCAGACCACGCTTGGCTGACTCCCGTAAAAGGATATTCCGATTTGTTAGCTATTCAGAGCTTGAAATCCAAAGGTCTTGTTGATGACAAAACCATTCTTGATATTTATTTTTCAACTCCAATTGGTTCCTTAATGAACAAAGAGCGATGCTCTTTAGTCCAACTTGTTCCAAATACATTTAACTGGAAACCTGGGTTCATCGAAAAATTAAAAACTCTAAATTTACCTATAGCCAAAGCTTTGCTTCAAAAAATGACGGAGCCTTCGTTGACACCACAGGCTTACCAAAGAGCTATTACCCAATGGTATCAGCAAACCAACCAGAAATTGCTCGCTGGAGATTTGGAATCCTTTTTTGTACAGCTGCTTGAAAATCGAAATGCTGTTTTTAACAGTGCGATTTCTAAAAACCCAAGGGGTCAAATTCTAGAACCTGGTTTTCGAGTTATCTTTCCCGTACCATCAAAGAACCAAAGGTTTCAGGGCCAACGATAGAGCTCATTTGAGACAAAAATAACCACCGCACTGGTAATCTTCTTCTTGATTATGGGACCTAAAATACAACCATTGAAAAGCAGGAGAGGAATAAAAGGATAAAGAAAGATGTCCTTGATATCCCAATTAGGGGTAGATTCCATAGTTTTTCCTAGGGGAGGGTAACTCAATCCTAAAATGAATATCAATACCGCAATCGAAGTGGCCCAATTTTTCTGATTTTCCATTTAAAATTCTCCGTCAAACATGGGTGGTGGAGGCGGTGGCGGGGGTATGAAACCATCGTTACCAAAATCTTCCATACCTTCCATGGGCATGGGAGGAGGTGGGGGCGGCGGAATGTCGTCATAAAAAGGCTCCCCTGGTGGCGGTAAAGGAGGAGGAACAGAACCCTCGCTCTTTCCAGCCCCGCCAGAATTTGAAGACTTCGCTCCTGAAGACATGCCAGGAACACCAGAGGCAGCTGATTTTTTTTCATATTTTGGCTTACCACCATAGAGAGCTCTCTTTTTAATTTCATACCGAGGACGATCTGAAACGATATCCAACTCAAACTCTTCAGAGAAAGGTCGTTTGAATTTTTCTGATCCCCATTTTTTTTGTTCTTTTAAATAGCCTTCAAGGCTCTCGTCATATTCATCTTGTTCTTCTTTTTTTGAATTTAAATACTGTTGATAATACTTGGTCTCTTCAAGGGGGACTTCCAACCTTCTTTTTTTCTTAAATTCAGCTAAGGCTCTTTGTTGACGAAGTAAGTCTTTTTCCAAATCTTCTAAATACTCTGTGTAGCCTTCTTCTCTTTCGGCATCGAACATTTTATTTTGGTTTTTAAATCTTTTAAATCCTCTTAACCTTTCAACCTCAGATTGTTGTGCCATCGACAAGTTAAGAAAAAAAAGAGTGCCTAGAATAAAAGCACATTTGATTTTTTTAAAAATTGATAGTTTTTGATAGACCTGGACCACCCCTCTATTTTATCATACCCGCAAATGTTGTGGATCTTTTTATTTAGAATCTCGACCTTCAAAATTTATTAGATCCTACTTTTGTAGGAGTAACCTTGTGTTTATAAAGGAACTTAAATGGATTTTTTATCAGAAATAGGCCTCTTTGCTTTAAAAGCCCTTGTTATTTTTTTATTTATTGCAGGAATTATATTAACCGTTGGCCTTTTAGCAATGAAATCTCAATTTAAAACCCACTTAGAAATTGAAAAAATTAACGATAGACTGAAGGGCTATGGAAAAACGATAAAAGAATTTAGCGACGATCTTAAATTAAGCAAAGAAGCCAAAAAAGCAGAAAAAAAACGGCTCAAAGATGAGAAAAAAAATAAGGAATCTGAAAAGCCAAAAAACAAACTTTATGTCATGCACTTTAATGGAGACATCAAAGCTTCACAGGTCGAAAATCTCAGAGAAGAAATTACCGCTGTTTTAACCAAAGCCACTCCCGACGACGAAGTTCTTGTGTGTGTCGAAAGCCCAGGTGGAATGGTCCCCCATTATGGCCTAGGAGCCAGTGAGTTACTTCGTATCAGGGAAAAAAATATCCCCTTAACTATCGCAGTTGATAAAATAGCTGCCAGCGGTGGGTACCTGATGGCCTGCACCGCAAATAAAATTATTTGCGCCCCCTTTGGAATTGTAGGATCTATCGGCGTGGTCGCTCAAGTTCCGAACCTGAACCGCTTGCTTAAAAAACTGGATGTGGATTTTAAAGAGTACACCGCAGGGGAATACAAACGCACTGTCACGATGCTTGGCGAAATAACGCCAAAGGGTGAAGAAAAATTTAAGGAGCAACTAGAGCAGACTCACGTTCTTTTTAAGGATTTTGTAAAGACTCACCGACCCCAAATTGACACCGAAAAAGTCACTACGGGAGAGTACTGGTATGGACAGCAAGCCTTATCTCTTGGACTTATTGATGTTATCAAAACAAGTGATGATTATATTGTCGAGGCAGCTACTTCCCGAATGGTTTTAAGTGTTAAGTTTGAAAAAAAACAAAGTCTTTCCGAGAAAATTTCTGGGTTTATTGGTGCCACTTTGGATTTAGCTCTCGATAAAGCACTTGCCAAAATGGAACCACCTAACTTTTTGAAATAAATGGAAAAAATATCGTTGCCACCCCTTCACTCTTGATATAATTTTTAAGCACTTTTGGGGTCTTTGCGATCAACTTAAACACCAAAAAATTTGAAAAACTAGAGGGGGTTTGACATTGCTGACATCTAACAATTTATCAGAAAAAAGTAACCAAAACCAGCTTGCAACCGAAAATCCCTTAGTCGTTGTCGAAAACCTTGAAACTACTTTTTATCTTAACTCAGGACCTTTTCGTGCCGTCAATAATATTTCCTATGACATTAAAAAAGGTCAAACTTTAGGTATCGTTGGCGAAAGCGGCTGCGGAAAGTCTGTCACCTCTTTTTCTCTAATGCGTCTGATTGAAAAACCAGGAAAAATCACCAACGGAAAATTCACTCTCTCAGGAAAAAGTATCTTGGACTTACCTGAGCCAGAGATGGAAAATATCCGCGGTGGAGAAATGGCCATTATCTTTCAAGAGCCCATGACCGCACTCAATCCCGTATTGACCATTGGTTATCAAATTGATGAACAAATCCTCCGCCATAAAAAATGTTCCGAGGCCGAGGCTAAGGACCGCAGCATTGAAATGCTAAAACTGGTCGGCATTCCTTCCCCCGAATCCAGGTATACCAATTACCCCCACCAGTTATCCGGTGGCATGCGCCAACGCGCGATGATAGCCATGGCCTTGTCCTGTGATCCTAAATTTTTGATTGCGGATGAGCCAACCACTGCCCTGGACGTCACGATTCAGGCGCAAATTTTAGAGCTCATTCAAAACTTGCAAGCTCAATTTCATATGAGCGTTCAATTTATTACCCATGATTTGGGAGTCATTTCAGAAATATCGGATAAAGTTTTAGTCATGTATGGTGGCCAAATGTGCGAACAGGCCAGCACATTAGAGCTATTTCTTAACCCTCGTCACCCCTACACCGCGGCCTTGATTCAATCACGACCAAAACTAGGACAGCGCCCGTCGCGCTTACAAACCATTGAAGGCAGCGTTCCCGCTCCCCACGAATTGCCCGCAGGTTGTCCCTTTGTGAATCGCTGTCAGCGCGCGAAATCAGAGTGTGCCCATCAAAAACCTCAACCTCTTTCTGTTGGCAAAGATCACCTTGTCGCCTGTTTCAATCCACTTTAAAGAAGGAATTTTAAATGAGCCAAGAACTTATTTTAAAAGCAAAAAATATCAAAAAATTCTTTCCCATAAAAAAAGGCTTCTTTTTAAGAACAGTTGGACAAGTCAAAGCCGTCGATGATGTCAGCCTCGAGGTAAGAAAAGGCGAAACCCTGGGCCTTGTTGGCGAAAGCGGATGTGGAAAATCGACGCTGGGTCGCTCACTCATCCGACTTTACGAACCTACTTCTGGTGAAATTGAATTTGAGAATAAAGATTTTTTAAGTTTAGGCGGAAGCGAATTACGACAACTCCGTCGCGATATCCAAATGATTTTCCAAGACCCTTTTGCCTCCCTGGATCCACGCATGACGGTAGGGCAAATTCTTCGCCAACCCTTTGACATTCACAATGTAGGGACTTCTCAGGAAAGAGAAAATAGAGTTAAGGAGCTATTAGAGCTTGTGGGTCTTAAGCCTTCTCATGTCAATCGCTACCCCCATGAATTTTCTGGTGGCCAGAGACAACGGATTTGCATTGCCAGAGCCATTGCCCTCAACCCACGGCTCATGATTTGCGATGAGCCCGTTTCGGCCTTAGATGTGTCCATTCAGGCGCAAATTCTTAATCTGTTGAAAGACCTGCAAGAAAAATTAGGCCTCACCTATATTTTTATCTCCCATGATTTATCTGTGATTGAATATTTTTGTGACCGCGTGGCGGTGATGTACTTGGGTAAAATCGTTGAGATTGGCACCAGAGATCAAATTTTTAGCTCCCCTAAGCACCCTTACACTCAAGCCTTGCTTTCAGCCATTCCACGGGTGGGTGAAGGAAAAAAACAAATGAAAAAGTCTTTAAGCGGTGAAGTCCCTAGCCCGATCAATCCCCCTTCTGGCTGCACCTTTCACCCACGCTGTAATTCCTGCATGAAAGTTTGTTCAGAGAAAACACCATCCCTTTTAGGGTCTGGAGAGCAAAAAGCGGCTTGTTGGCTCTATGATGAAAATTTAAATTTAATTAAATAAGGAGTTTTTATGTTTAAAAATTTTATTTCCTTTCTGATTTCTTTCCTCCTCTGTTTGAGCTTAACCTCCTTTGTTCAGGCCAAGCCAACCAATGCCGAGCTCAAAATTGGAATTTCTCAAGAGTTTGAATCTTTAAATCCCTTGATCATGTCTATGGTGGCCTCCCATTATATTTTCTTTATGGTGAACCGAAGACTAGTCAATATGGATGCTGAAAATAAATGGCAACCTCAAATCACCAAAAGCATCCCCTCCTTTGAAAATGGCCAAGCTAAAATCATCACCGAAAATGGCAAGAAAAAAGTTCAATCTCAATGGGAGATCAAAGAAAATGTAAATTGGGGCGATGGAAAACCCGTGACCTGTGAAGACATCGCCTTTGCCAGAACCGTGGCCCTTTCGCCAAATGTGAGTGTTGGTGAAAAAGAATCGTATTCCCAAATTGAAAAAATTGATATTGATCCAGCAAATAAAAAAAAATGTACCTTTACCTATGAAAAAGCAAAGTGGGATCATTACATGTTAGGTACTTTTTATGTTTTACCTAAACATATTGAAGAACCCATTTTTAAAAAACATGGCAGCAAACCCGAAGGCTACGAAAAAAATTCGGCCTATGTCAAGACTCCCACCAATCCTGGATTGTATAATGGTCCCTATGTCGTTAGCGAGCTCAAATTGACGGATCATGTGACCATGACTCCAAATAAGTATTTCTATGGCGAAGCTCCTAAAATAAAAAAAGTAATTGTTCGTTTGATTCCCAATACAGGAACTCTGGAAGCAAATCTAAGATCCGGCACCATCGACAAGATTTCTATACTGGGTTTAACGTTTGATCAGGCACTTGAATTTGAAGCCAAAGTGAAAAAAGAAAATCTTGATTTCAAAGTTATTATTGATCCTAGCTCTGTCCATGAACATATTGACTTAAATTTAGAAAATCCCATTTTAAAAGATGTCAGGATTCGTAAAGCCATGCTTACCGCCATTGACAAGGACCAGTTGGTGAAATCTTTTTTTGATAACCGACAGCCCGCTTCTTTGCATTTTATGACGACCAACGATCCTTGGTTCACAAGTGATCCCAAATACGTAACGACCTACAAATTCTCGAAAAGAAATGCGGCCAAACTTTTAGAAGAAGCTGGCTGGAAAGAAGGTCCCGACGGCTACCGATACAAAGAGGGAAAGAAGCTCAGTCTTGTATTTATGACTACCGCTGGAAACAAAACCAGAGAAGCGGTTCAGGTCTATTTACAAAACCAATGGAAAGCCGTGGGTATCGAAATTGTGCCTAAAAATGAACCCGGACGTGTCTTTTTTGGAGAAACCGTTAAAAAACGAAAATTTGATATGGCTATGTTCGCCTGGGTTTCCGCTCCAGAAAACACCCCTCGATCCACCCTGCACAGTGTATCCATTCCCAATGATAAAAATGGATGGTCCGGTCAGAATTACACCTCATGGAGAAACCCTCGAATGGATCAACTAATTAATGAGATGGATACCGAAATGGATTCTAAAAAACGTTTAGAAAAAGCGTGGGAGATGCAAAAAATCTACACTGAAGATTTACCTACAATCCCTTTATATTACCGTGCTGATACGGCCGTTATTCCCAAAAATTTAAAAAATTTCAAATTAACAGGTCACCAGTTTCATGAAACCAATGATATTGAAAAATGGACTTTGGAGTAATCCGTGACGACATATATTTTAAGAAGATTAGTTCAAACTTTGGTCGTCATTATTTTACTTTCTTATGTTTGCTTTTACTTAATGACTTTAATGCCTGGGGATCCCGTTGAATTGATGATTCAATCCAATCCAAAAATCACCTCGGAAGATATCGCTAGGTTGCGAAATCTTTATGGACTGGATCAACCAGCTTATCAAAGATATTTTAATTGGGTTAAGACTATCGCAGCTGGAGACCTTGGGTACAGCCGCACTTACCGTGTTCCAGTGGAAGAGCTCATGGGTCCCCGCCTTTGGAATACCTTTTATCTTTCTTTTCTTTCCTTGGCCTTATCAATTCTGATTGCTATTCCCATGGGGATTTATTCGGCGCTGAAGCCTGGAAGTAAATTAGATTATGTGGTCAATTTCTTTTCCTTTGGAGGGATTTCTATTCCTTCCTTCTGGTTAGGGCTTATGCTGATCATTATCTTTGCTGTTCAATTGGGTGTCTTGCCAGCTGGCGGAACTGAAACCATTGGTGCCGATACCTCGAATCTGTGGGCGGTTCTTAAGGACCGCATGTTTTACTTGATTTTACCAACTCTTTCCTTAAGCGTGCAGCAGATTGGTGGCTTTGTTCGTTTTGTTAGGTCCTCCATGATGGAGGCCATGAGGAATGACTTTATCAGAACCGCTAAGGCCAAGGGTCTAGAGAGAGGCATTGTGATTTGGCGCCATGGCTTTCGCAACGCCCTCATTCCTTTAATTACGATTATTGCCTTAAGTTTTTCTGGCTTGTTTTCTGGAGCTATTTTAACTGAGACTGTGTTTGCCTATCAAGGCGTTGGTAAACTTGTTTACGATTCTATTATGGCTAATGATTATAACGTTGCTATGATCTCCTTTATCATATCGGTGAGCATGGTATTATTAATGAATTTACTGGCGGATATACTATATGGATTTGCAGACCCAAGAATTTCCTACACCTAAAGGCAATAAGGACCCTCAAATGAAAAACTCACAAAGTGTTCTTACTGACAAAGAAAAACAGGAGCTCGAATCAGCCCTCCCCATGTGGAAAATTGTTTACCGCCAATTTCGCGAACACCGAATGGCTTACTTTTGTACCTGGGTGATTTTAGCCATTTTAGCCATTGCCTTAAGTGCCGATCTGATTGCCATGGCCATGGATCAAGATCAAAATCGACAAAATGTTTCAGCTCGGTACTTAAAGCCTTTTTCCAGGGCCGAAGCCACTTCGGACACCAAGGAAAATGCCGTCGAGAAATATATTTCTAAGTATCCTGAAGAAGCGCGAAAGCTCGCCGTGAATTTAAAGGAACAAAAAATCTTTGGTGTCGAGGCGACTCCTGCTCCTGCCGAAAATCCAACCGAGAATTCAGCTGTGAGTTCTTCTGGAAATTTAGCGCCTAATTTAGCTGCTAATTTGGCTACTAATTTGCCTCCAGAAGAGCTTCTCTATAGCCTTGTGAGCAAAGATAAAATGGAAATCAAAAGTCTATTGTCTCAATTGAAAAACACCCCCCATATGGAATTTCAGAAAATGATTTCTGGGTTTTCAAGTTATCATCTTTTTGGTACCGATGAAGTGGGTCGAGATATTTTTATTCGTTTGATTTATGGCGCCAGGGTTTCCATTGGAGTCGGTATTATGGTCGCTTTCTCAAGCGCCCTTTTGGGACTCCTTATTGGCAGTATCTCTGGGTACTATGGTGGCAAGGTGGATATGTTTTTAATGCGCCTAACAGACGCACTGCTGTCTTTACCCACCATTCCTATTTTGATTATTTTCTCTGCCGTGGATTTACAAAAAATTCCTTATATCAAAGGTCTTTTTAACCCCAGCTATGAAAGTATTTTTAAAATGTTTGTGATCATGTGCCTGTTCTCTTGGATGACGGTCGCTCGACTGGTACGCGGGAGTATTTTGACACTTAAGGAACGTGAATTTGTGTTGGCTGCAAAAACTCTTGGAGCCAGTGACAAAACCATCATCCTACGTCATATGTTTCCTAATGTGATTGCCCCCATGTTGGTGGCTATTACCTTAGGAATTGGTAGCTCTATCATCTATGAATCTGCTTTAAGTTTTTTGGGCTTAGGAATCATGCCACCGACTCCCAGTTGGGGAAATATGCTGAATAATGCCCAAGAAGTGATTTATAAAAATGTCTGGCTCACGATTCTTCCTGGCTTATTTATATTTATAACCACCGTCAGTTTTAATTTTATTGGTGATGGCCTTCAGGACGCCGTGGACCCTAAAGCCATTAAGAGATAGAAGAACGAGTAGACAAAAGAAACCAGAGACCGAGGAATAAAATGGAGGATCCGTATGGGAAAATCTTGGAAAAATTCAATCAAAGTTGCCAATGCTCAAAAGAAAGGGCTTGTTTTTACTAAATTTGCGCGAGAAATTCAAGTGGCGGTGAAAGCTGGTGGGGCTGATCAAGATTTGAACTCACGCCTGAGGCTAGCCATCGAAGCCGCTAAAAAAGAATCCTGCCCTAATGATACTATTGAACGAGCCATAAAAAAAGGACTGGGTCATCTGAATGATGGGGAAGTTATCGAAGAACTGACCTACGAAGGCTACGGCCCCCATGGCATTGGGGTTATTGTGGAATGCCAAACGAATAATAAACACCGAACAGCACCTGAAATTAGAAATATTTTTAAAAGCAACCAAGGAGCCATGGGCGAATCTGGCTCTGTCACCTGGATGTTTGAACGTATCTGCTTACTTGAAGGTGTCAAGGCAGGAAAATTTGATCCTGAAGAAGAAGCTATCGAAGCCGGTGCCAATGAAGTTGATGCCTCCACCGAAGGCTGTGAATTTTTTGGAGCTCCGGAAAATTTAGATGAAATTCGCAAAGCCTTGTCTGCGCGAGGTTGGAAAATCACCAAAGCTGAGCTCTCTTACAAACCAAAAAATATTACCGAACTCACAGAGACTCAGTTGAAAGACGTCCAAGAATTTTTAAATGAGCTTGACGATTTTGATGACACTCATCGAGTTCACGCGACTATTAAGTAAGTAAGTAAGTTAAGTAAGTAAGTAATAATAATTATAAGTAATATTTTATAAATAATAAATCTTTAGATAAGTGATAAATTGATAAATTGATAAATTAATTAATTACAAATAGATAGAAATAGACCCTATGAACGAAAAAATTATTCAAACTCAAAATCTGTATGCTCTTCTTGAAATTGAACCTTACATATTAGTTGGGGTTTTAATCATTGTAACGTGGCTTTTTTATCGTTTTTTTCTTAAAGAAGCCTCGGAAGAACGTCACCGAAGTATCCAAAATCATTATAAAAATATCACTCGTCATTTTATCATTCTCAGTTTGTTGTTTTTTATTTTTCTTCTTCTCAATCAAACAGATCTCCAGATCCCCTCCCTGAGGAGACTAACTCCCTATGTGGGGATAATTACCTTTACCTGGGGGATCATTGTTTTTGTCAAAACTTGCCGTTTAATCGTCTTGCAATATTTATTTATGAGCTCGATGCAAAGTGGAGTTCCTTTACTGATTGTTAATATTTTTTCATTATTACTTTCCATCGTCCTTATTTTTTGGACGGCCTCTCATATTTTTGCGATCCAACTGGGACCCTTGCTGGCGACTTCCGCCGCTTTTTCTATTATTCTGGGTCTTGCCTTACAAGATACCCTTGGAAATTTGTTTGCAGGAATTTCCATGCAAATTGATAAATCCTATGAAATTGATGACTGGCTAGAAATGACTTCTGGCACACAAAAAGTCATTGGCAAGGTAAAGGAAATCACTTGGCGATCGACAGTTTTCCAAGGTTTTTATGATGAGATTATCACTCTCCCCAATCGATGGATGGCCCAGGCTCAAATCTCTAATTTTTCCCCGGACGACAGCCCTATCGTTCGAAGTGTCATATTCAAAGTCGAGCATGGAGCCAATCATGAATTGGTTATTCAAACCCTTGAATCCAGCATTTCTGGAATCGCTGAAGTTAAGGGATTTCCAAGTCCTTTTGCCTATATCAATGAAACCACCGAGCTCTTTATCAGCTTCAAATTAGTTTATTATTTAGACAATTATGGGGCCCAATTTATAGTCGGAGATAAAATTTATCGAAATGGCATCAGCGCCTTAAATAATAAAAATATTCATTTAGCACGGCCTTTTTTACAAATTGGCTCCAGAAAAAATCAACATGCCGCCGTCGATTGATTTTAATCACCCCTTAGCTGTTAAAATCAGAAAAGAGATCGTTCGAGCCCTTCATGATTTTGATATGATAAAACCGAATGAGTCTATTGTGATTGGCGTTTCCGGTGGTAAAGATTCAACAATTTTATCCTTGATGTTTAAGGAAATTCAAAAAAGAGCTCCCTTTCCATTTACTTTTGAATGTCTTTGCCTTGATCAAAAACAACCCGGGTTCGATGCCACTGAATTTAAGTCTTTTTTTAAATCTCAAGACTTACCTTTAACCATCATTGAAAAAGATACCTACTCGATTGTTAAAGAAAAAACTCCCGAAGGGGCCACCTACTGTACTCTTTGCTCTAAATTCCGCAGAGCTATTCTCTATGACCAAATAAAACTTAAGGGTTCCTATAAAATGGCCTTGGGCCATCATCGTGATGATTTGATTGAGACCCTCTTCTTAAATATGTTTTATTCGGGAAGCCTTGCCAGCATGCCCCCCAAGTTGCTCAATGACGATAAATCCCATATAGTCATCAGACCCTTATGTTATATTCCTGAATCACAACTTATAGAGCTAAGTCAAATTTGGAATTTTCCGATTATTCCTTGCAATCTTTGCGGTTCCCAAGAAGGCATGAAAAGAAAAAAAATGAAAGCCTTAATCCAAACCTTGGAAAAAGATATTCCAAATATTTCTTCTAGCTTACTTTCGGCAATGGGAAAAATAAACCCAGCACAACTCATGGACCATTCACTTTGGGACTTTAAAAATTTAGAAGAAAAAATCATTTTAAGTGAAAGGACTACCAGACAATAAATTAGGGGTTAAACCAATGGCTCCTAGAAAATCAATACTGAATTTCAGAAGCATACAACACACCCAAGCTTCGGGCATTATACCCAGAATCCCCTTTTAAGAGCTCTGATTCAAAATAGGGTCCCACAGCCCAATGGAAATTGCTTTTAGTCCGTGCAAAACCAACTAACAATTTGTCCTTGGCACTTTGACCGTATTCATAATGGGAAAAGCCCGAAGCCATGATTCCCCAAGATGCTGCATATTCAAATCCAAGATTTATTTTATGAGATCCTACGAAAGAATACTGGTCACTTAAAATATAAACAAATCCTTGTTTCCCAAAGCGAATCCCAAATTCAGTGATGCCATTATTTTGCTCTAACTTTATTTTTTCCTCTTGTTCTGAAATCAAAAATATATCTGAAGCCGTTTCAATGTACTCACTTTCTAATATCCCGGTGTTCTTTATCACGATCATCGGCGATACAAAATGCAAACCAAAAGTAAAGGCCGAATAATCAAAAGTAAACCCTACCCCCAAAGAAGAACCAACAAGTTTGCTATGACTTTGATTATTCAGAAAAGTCTTACCCGTGGTCGTATTGGACCAAACCGTTGAATTCACAATATTATCGTTTTGGAAAAAATTTAAGTTCATACCTAATGACCAATTTTCAGAAATTCTAATGCCTGTTCCAAGGAAAACGCTCAATAAATTTGAATTGAAATTAAGTTTCGTCTGCGATTGATTCCCTGAAAGTAAGGTTTCAGATCTGGTATTTATTTGCGAAGACTGATTCGTAATAACCATAGACCAACCACCCCAAGATTGCCCCAAACCCGATGCCAATACGGATGGTTTTACAGTCATAGGTTCCGAGCTCGTACCAAAAGCTGTGCTATTAAAATCAAATGACTTTTGTTCCAGAACCGAAGCTGATGCTGAAAAACTCAGTCCTGGCTCAATCCAACCTAATGCCGAAGGAAATGAAGTGACCTTGCCCTTAGCTGTGACATCTCCCAAATCGAAATAGTGAACAACAGAATAAAGATTCGGAGAGTAAAAAAGAAATCCCATAAATAAAATAAAGACTGTAGACCTATAACTCAAACGAACCCCACTCGCTGTAATTTAATCTGCTCTTGATTTGTAGAAGTTCTGATTTAATACACAAAAACGCCAAGGGCAATCGGTTCATTGCGGTGAGAAATACCAATGACTGGATGATAAGTTTTGCCGTTCAGTAGCCCCATTCGACCGTTCAGAAGTACCTTGTTTTCTTTTTTAAGCCATTCTGCCAAGTTGGGTTCAAACAAATGCACTCACAAAGGAGAATCTTATGAAAGCAACAGTATTTTTATTAACGACAATTTTAATTTCACAATTGGGTCAAGCCCACAGCCTGACAGAAGGATCTTATTCTGGAAATGGCCTTTGGCATTCGGTTCAATCAACTGGAACCTATAAAACCATATCGGTTGTTAAAAAAAATGAAATAAAAACAATATACCAACTTCTGGATGGGTCCACTAAAGAGTGGAATTTCCAAATTAAAGAATCAACAAACGGTTTTTTTGAAATTTCAAGCCAAGGAGTTCAATTAGGAATGGGGTACTGTTTGGAAAAAGCTCCTGTTTGCCACTATCAGGTATCCATTGGGCAAATGAAACTTGAAGAAACTCTTGTTCAAGAAAAAAATACCCTATATAAATTTGGTTCTAAAGATGAGGGTCAAGGACCTATTTCATGGCAAGAAAGTTTAACCATGGATCAAGCTGAGTAAGGAATGAAAATGAAAAGGGACTGGAAAATATTTTTTAAACTTTCGTTGCAATCTGTTAAGAATTCCTTAATAGGATTAGCTCTTGTCCCCGTAGTTTTCGTTTTATTTAATGTAAATTATTTAGGAACTGAGGCCTTTTATAAAGGCCTTATAATCAGCCTTCGCATAGGTGTTGTAGTTGTTTTGACCTCTATCCTTTTTTCTATTCTCATTTTTGGGGGAATTTATCAATGGCGAATCTCTTTTTTGATTCGCCTCAAAGAATCTATCAAATTTAGAATAGCTACAGGTCTGATTGGAATGGCAGCTGGCCTCACCTTGGCTTCGAGAATTGAGTCTACTTTTTTTGGAAACACCTTCAGTTTGCAAGGCATCTCGGCGGGATTAACAATTGGTGGGGTCATCTATCTTGCCTTTGTTTTTAGCTCCGCCTACAACCAAACTCAAGAATATAATTTAAAACTACGTGCAGAATCAGCTGAAGCCAATATGAATGTGTTAAAAAATCAGATGCAACCTCATTTCTTATTTAACTCTTTAAATAGTCTTGCTGAACTTATCGATACCAATAGAGAGTTTGCATCTAAAATGACTCAAAATCTATCGGATCTTTATCGAGAAATTTTAGAGTCATCCAAGAGCTTAAAATCCTCACTGACCAGTGAGTTATCTATTGTTCAAAAGTATTTGGAGCTTGAGTCTTTAAGATTCGGAAAGAGATTAAATTTTAAAATTAAATCTCCTGAAAATACTGAAAACATACTTATTCCAAGTTTGATTTTACAAACTCTTGTTGAGAACGCTATCAAACATGGAATTAGCCAGAATCTTAATGGTGGTATTATTGAAATTGAAATTACTCCCAAGCAAAATGGATATTTTATTGAAATTAGAAATACGGCTGGCGTTTCGCAAAACTTGAAAAATTCAACGGGGATAGGTCTTATGAACACACAATCAAGACTTGATCTTTTTTACGCTGATAAACATCAATTTTCTATTAGTTCTGTATCAGATCTGACAATTGTTCATTTTTGGATTTCCGGTGTGTGATGAAAAAAATATTAATCGTAGATGATGAAAAAATGGCAAGGGACCGCATTAAGAGGCTATTAACTTCGCTTACCAATAAGATTCAAATTTCCGAAGCTGAAAATGCTCCAGAGGCTTTTGAAAAAATTAAAAGCGATAAACCTGACATTTTACTTTTAGACATACAAATGCCTGTCATGACTGGGTTTGACTTGCTTTATCAGATTCAAGAGAGAAATTTTCAAATTATTTTTCAAACAGCGTATGATGAATTTGCAGTTAAAGCTTTTGAAGTGAATGCTTGCGATTATCTTTTGAAACCATTTACGGAAGAACGCCTATTAGCTGCAATGAAGAAAGCCTTTAGCCTTTTGGAGCAAAACTCGAATATTCAAAAGCTAGAAAAACATCTCGAATTGTCTAAAGTTTATCTTAATACAGTTATATCAAAATCTGGAATATCTACGAGGATTCTCAAAATCACAGATATTATAGCTTTTAAAAGCGAAGATCACTACACTTTTGCTATTACTGACAAAGGTGAATTTATCATTGAGAATTCACTTTCATGGTTAGAGGAAAAGCTTGATCCGAATTTATTCGTGCGCTGTCATCGCAATAACCTAGTGCAAATAGAATATATTGAAAAAATCGGTAACACCGCTAGCTCCTTTGTCTATTTAAAAAATGGAATCGAACTCCCTCTTTCTCGTGAAAGTAGGAAAAAACTGAAGGAAAAGAACTTATTAAAATGAATAAAGAAAAGACTTAATTGTTTTCTTTGTTTATGAAATTGATTTTTACCTTGCTTGTTCCTAGTTTTTATATAAGCTATGAACTTGCAAGGGGGATCAATGAAAACATCGAGCATCTTATTTTTGTGCGCCTTACATTTTGTGCTAGGGACGGTTACACCGTCGCTTGCTCAGACTCGAGAAGATAAATTCGTGGGATCAGAACCAGTCATTAATTCTCGAATATGGGAATCGATGAAAGAACCCACCCCCGCTCAACAGCAAATTGCACGGATTTTAAGAATTGCTTCCAAAATGCAGTACGTAAATGATGTCATGGCCGTAAAGGAATCGGGATTAATTTACGTTACCAATTTGGCTGATTTGGATTACTTATCGACCTTTACAGTGAGCAATCCATCGGATGGTTACAGAATGGCAACCGGTGATTTTATTGCCAGACATGTTGGAACTTACATTCGAACACGCGCTGATATTCCCGCATTGATGAAGCTAACTGGTCGAGTTGAAACCGTGCCTCAAGCCATGGCGTGCAAGTGGGCCGGCTTAAAAGTCGCGACAACAGCAGCTACATTTTTGCAAATCCTGCCCTTCGCTGTTGCATCTCCGTCAGAGGCCTATCAAACAATGGTTGGAGCTTTTGTAGCACAAAACATCTCTCGAGTCTTAGGACCGAAGTCTTCGATTAAAGTCATTTTAAAAATTGAAAGCTATTCAGTTTTGGTTTCTGAAGCCATGGCTGTTAAAAATGCCGGTTTGGTAGCTGTTAAAACCAAAGAAGATTTACTCTCTCTAGCAGATTTTGCTTTCGAATCGCCATCTTCAGCTTATCAAGAAGCTATTCGAGAATTTATAAGAAACAATATTTCTCGATTTCCATAAAAATTAATTGTTAAAGATTTCTTAACTATTTTAAAATTAACTGTTAAATCGCACACTCAAAATTTAACAAAGAAGATTTTTCATTATAATTACTTGATTAATCCATTGGGTTCACTTTAGTTATACAATCAATGATTTATTTAGATACCCTTCTCGATCAAACTGTTGATACCAAAGAATACAATGAACAAGTTAAATGGCTCTTATCAATTTTTAAATGGATTCGCATGCCTAAAGACTTGCAGAATCACAATATTCCAAAAGACCGTATTTATTCAGTACGAATTAAATATTTATTAATTTTATTAGAAAAAAATCCTCAGTGGAGAACAAATTTTATTAGCTCTATTTCTAGTGTTTTAAATCAAATGTCCTCCGTTAGAATATTTTCTGATGTTGGAATGTCTCTCAACACAAGCTTTATTCAAGAATTCATCAGACGAATTGAAGAAAAAATTTTACCACAAGCTCCACTCGCTGATAATTTATCATCCTTACTTTTAGAACTCTTTCCTGATGAAGATGAAAGTCTTTTAATTAATAAAATTGATGAATCTGTTTTTAATGAGTTCATCCTCTTATTTGCAAATGATGACCGACTCATTCAGCATTTAATAGAGAATATACTCATATCCGTGCAAGCTCTATCTATTCAATTACTTGCTAATACTTATACTCTACATCGCGAAATTTATGAAAATATTAGCGCCCATCAAAACTGGCCAGAAAGCAAATTAGCACTCGCTCTTGATCCAGATCGTTTGTCTGAATTCAATGTCCTTCATCTCTACCTTTTGGAAGCCAAAGCCAGGCTGGAAATTGCCTATCTTAAAATGGAAGAAAAAGGTATTAAGATTGATTTGGTTTATTTATTAGAATCACAACGCCGAAAAATTGAAAGGATTCAAGCACTTTTACAAATATTAAATAGAAAAGAAAGTTCACCTATTTCTATTCGCAACTTTATCGCTAAGTTAGTTTTAGATATCCACCACCAATATAGCTTAAGATCATTCTTCAAAGAAAATCTTTCTTTGTTAACCAAACAAATTGTTCGCAATAATTCTGATTTAGGTGAGCACTATGTTACTTTTGATTGGAGTGATTTTAGTAAAATGTATCGTTGTGCCGTGGGAGGTGGGGCACTTACCTCGGTGACGGTTTATATAAAACTATTAACATCCAGTCTGGCTCTTAGTGGCTTTATTAAAGGATTAGCTGAAAGTCTGAATTACACCTTCAGCTTTCTGGCAATTCAATCCATGGGATGGACGTTAGCTACAAAACAACCTTCAACGACAGCTCCCTACTTAGCTGATTCCTTAAAAAAGTCATTACATGACGCTAAAACCTCTATCTTGGCTATTTTACGAACTCAATTTATATCCGTTTTAGGTAATTTAACCTTGGTAATGCCAATTTGTTTCTTTATATCGTGGGGTCTTAAGGGCTCAGGTCATCCTATTTTAACCGAAGAGTCTAGCTACTTCATTTTTTCTTCCAGTAATTTTTTAAGTTTTTCATTCGTTTTTGCCACCTTCACTGGAGTCCTGTTGTTTATTTCAAGTTTAATTGCTGGTTGGTTTGATAATTGGATCACTCTTCACAAAGTTCCAGAAAGATTACAAAATCATCAGAATTTAATTCGTCTTCTTGGCTTGAAGAAAACTAAAAAATTAGCTGATCTTGTGTCCAAAAGCGCAAATCCTATTGCTGCAAATATAAGTCTTGGTTTTTTATTAGGCTTTGTTCCTCAATACCTAAAATTTATGGGAATCCCCCTAGAAGTTCGCCATATCACTCTTTCTGCAGGAAACCTTGCCGCCTCATTGCCTCTGCTCAACTTTGAATTGCTTAAATGGTATGAGATTTTAAATTCCATTTCTGGCTTATTAATGATTGGAGTGCTAAATATTGCTGTAAGTTTTACGTTAGCACTTATTCTGGCATCAGTATCATCACAAATCCCCATTAATAGATTATTGAAGATTTTATTTTGGGGCATGAGATTAGTTCTGAAAAAACCTTGGTTGTTAGTTTTACCCCCTAAATCACCACATAAACTAGATCTGTTTATCCACTAAATGTGGGGAAAATCACGATGGCTAATAGTAATAGTTTTTCCATGTTTTTCTAATTTCGATTTCTTCTTCAACTTTTTGTGAAGTTTTGTCTCTTGCCAAAAATCAAATCTAAGTAACTTCACCAATTTACAAGTATCGGTTTTGGGTGGACAGATTTAGTTCAAACATCTATATATGTTATCAGTCAAAGAAGACAAACTGGTATTTAAGTTTGATTTCTTTGTTGAACTCATCGTTGAAAGTCAAAGAACAGTCATAGCTTTGTTCGGAGTTTTTTTTGATCCGAATGACCTCGAGGAAACCGAAAGAGCCAGAGTCTGGTATAAGGATATTCATTCAAAAATGAATGAAGAAGGGTATATAGCTTATCGCGAAACGAGCACCTCAACAAGTGAGGCCTTAAATGGAAATCCTCTTCTTAAAGACCTGCTTTCAAGAATAAAAAAAGCTCTTGATGAAAACGGAACTCTGGCCCCTGGAAGGTACGGAATATCAAAGCACGAAGACATCATGAGGGCTGAAAAAGATGTTAGTTAAAGTATCTCTGCTGAGCGAACTAACAGGAATGGATATAGTCGCTATGGATTTTTTTATAATCAGGCTGAGGTTGGATTAACTCATAGAATAACGTTTTATCAAAAGTTGATTTGTAGTTTTTATTTTTAACTTCTCCAGTAATTTGATGAAAACCTAATTTATTTTTTATTAAAGAATAGTCTTTGGGAGCGACAAAAATTAATGTTTGTAAGTCACCCAAATCACTTGAAAGTAAGTAGTTCATTGACAGCTTATTTTTCTTTACATAACTTGCAATGGCTTTACATACGGAAATCTTTTGTAAATTCAATTCATAGGATACCTTGTTTAAATTCGAAATGATCTCAAGACTCGTAATAACCCCGTCGCTGGTGTCAATGGAAGCGTGGACGTATTTTTTTAAGGCTTGTAATATTTTACAGTTAGGCTTGGGCCTGAATTTTTTTTCCAGTGTGTTCTTATTTTTTTTAAATAAAAAGTCATAACCTAAGGAAGGACCGATACCAAAATAATCACCTAATAAAATAATCAGATCATCAGGCTGAACTCCCAACCTGGTGAGCACGGGACTGTGTGACATACCAAAGACCGTTGTGTTAATAAAAGTTCCAGAGGACACTCCTGAGTCTCCGCCAAGAAGTGGCACTTTAGAGACTCTAAGGGCCTGTTTAACTCCGTTATAAAATTTAAGTTTATCCTTTTCAGAGAAGGATTGACCCCACTCAGTGGATAACATCAGTCCGATGGGTTTCGCTCCCGATGTCGAAAAATCAGATATGGAGTTCATCACACTTATCCAGCCCCAAGTCTCTGGATGTTTATATAGATTGATGGCCACTTCTTCAGAAAGAGAATCTGTCGAAGTGCAGAAAAAAAGATTTTTTGCGATTTTTAAAACTTCGCAATCAGACTCATTGAACTTATTTAACTGCGACTTAGATCTTGGGATACCTTGAAGAGCTTTTCTTAAAAACGAATACTCTGTTCTATTTAAGACATTTCTATTCTTCATATTTTCTTAAACCCATTGAAAAAATATACCTTTCTCATTTAGTTATTACAAATAAGTTATTTCTTTTGCAAAATTTAAGTATAGTATGATGAAAAAGCAAAGGGGTTAGTTTTGAAAAAGATCAAGGCGCTATTTAATACAGTCGAGGAGTTTCGTTCAGCTTTTGCGAGTGAAGATAAAACTTTCATTTATGCCCGAGGAGCAGAGCCCAGTGTAGAAAAATTTAATCAGCTTTTGGCTCGCCTGGAAGGAAAAGAGTCCGCTTTAAGTTTTGCAAGCGGCGTCGGCGCGATTTCTTCAGTGCTTTTTACCTTTTTAAAGGCTGGTGATCATATCATTTTTCACAAGCATTCCTACTCTTGGGCCCGCTATTTAATTCAGAATCATTGCCAAAAATTTGGTATCACTCACACGGAAATTGCAGAATCAGAGCTCCCTTCTATTGAAAAATATATAAGACCAGAGACTAAAATGATTTATATTGAAAATCCAAGTTATTTCTTTTTTGAAAGTTTATCTCTAGCCAAGGTTTTAGAGCTGGGAAAGAGCAAATCGATTTTAACCGTACTGGATAATAGTTACTTGGGTCCAGCAAATCTGAAACCTCATTTGCAAAAATTCGACATCATTTTGCATTCAGCAACTAAAATTATATGCGGAAAAGGTGACGCTCTTGGGGGAGTTATCTGTACTTCTGAAAAATTAAGAAAAGTTTTATTCAGAGACGGTTTAATGAGTATCGGGGCTGTCATGACAAGTACCGTGGCGGAATTACTCACAGAAAGAATGGAAAATTATTTTGAACGTACTGGAAAAATCGCCAGTGAAATGAAAATCTTTTTTAAATATTTAAAAAATCATCCAAAGATATCAAAGATCCACTATCCATGGGATTTGGATAAAACAAATGATTGGATCGAGCATTCTGATTATATTTTCCCTGTTGGTTTGCTGAGCTTTGAATTGAGCACCCAAAATCAAGAGCAAGTTGAAAGATTCGTTGACAGCTTACAGCTTGTTAAAAAAGGAGTTTCTTATGGATCTACAGAGGCCCTCATCATGCCATCGGTTTTATTTTTGAAAAAGGGTTCCCAACCTCTTCTACCCATTGGTATTTGTCGATTCAGTATTGGTGAGCAGGCAGCAAGTGACATCATCAACGATTTTGAGTCGGCACTGATTCAAAGTAAAATTTAGTAACCCCTGGATAAAGGTCCTTGTCAATAATACATAGTATGTAAAATTAGTTAACCCCTTACTAATTTTACATACTATGTATTATTGACAAGGACCTCTGAATCAAATTAGTATATTCTGATATGGCACACATGCGAAATAGGTATATTTATCCATTGATTAAAAAGGCAAAAGCCATGAGCCCCCTGATTGGATTGCTGGGGCACCGTCAGGTTGGAAAAACAACAGTTCTAGAAACAATGTGTGATTCTTATTGCACTCTTGATCAAAAAGCAGATTTAGATCTAGCCATCAAAGATCCGGATGACTTTTTAAAAAGTCATTCTCATCTTTTTCAAGGAATCGATGAGTGTCAACTCGCTCCGCCTTTATTTTCTGCCTTGAAAGAATTCGTTAGAAAACGAAAATCACCTGGGCAGTTTCTTCTTTCAGGGAGCGTTAGATTTACAAGTCGTCAGGCGATAAGAGAGTCGTTAACAGGAAGAATTGTTAACTTTGAATTATTGCCGCTTTCAATTAGCGAAATGGCTCATCAGGAGCTGCCCAGTTCTTTAGAAACGTTAATGTCTCAGCTCAGTATAGATCGAGTCATTCAGTCTCTTGAAAGCCGTAAAAAAGAGATATCTAGTCTCATGAAGGAGTATCGTTATTACTACAATCATGGAGGCCTTCCAGGTGTTTGTTTTATCCGTGATGATCGCCTCAGAAACCTTCGTATTAAAGAGCAACTGTTGACAATTTTAGATCGTGATATTCGTTTGGTTTATCCAACGACCTTACCCTATTCTCAAATTTTAGAATTCCTTAGATATATAGCGCTGACGCAAGGACGACCCTTCAATTATTCTGGGGCCCAAAAAGTTTCTCTTATTTCAGCAGTGACACAGAAAAAACTTCTTTATGCCTTGGAAGCCGTTTTTCTTATTCGTCGACTTCCCATAGATGGGACACAAAAGGGCCCCGTTTTTTATTTAGAAGATCAAGCTGAAGCAAAGTATTTACTTGAACAGAACCTCACCGCGATGGATGAATTTGAACATTTAATTTATCGAAATCTACGGACCCAACTATTTTATAAGTTAGGTCCGTCATTTCGGGAATTTCATTTTCTCACTCGCGGAGGCTCCCGAATTCCTTACGCGATTGAACTCGGTGGCTTTAGACTAGGAATTTTACCTATAGAAGAAGAACGGCCCAATCGCAGAGATTCTGCTGCGGCCGCTTCTTTTCTTAAAAAATATGGGAATAGCCGAATTCTTTTTCTGCACCAAGGAAAAGCGCTGACCTCCATAGACGAAAGATCTTTATCTGCCCCTGTTTACTATTTTGTCTGACCGCTCTCATTCAATAAAATTTTAAGCACTTATTTTTTCGACTAAATCTATGATCTAGTTCAAGCAATTTTTTTGGGTCCGACTCATGTAAAAAATCTAAATCATTTGCATTTAATTGTTTTGATAGAGCTAAACTTTGAATAGATCGCTGAACTTGGTCTACAGTAATTGGACCCATCGTTAAAAAATTCATGCGTTGGTGAGCCAGTGCATAGGCATTAAGAAGTTGATCCAAAGTATACTTCGTCGAATAGGTTTGATTCCAATTCTTAAGAAATTCAATGGCTTTATTTAGTCTTATTTCATTCTCAGGTGTAAAAATGGCTAGATATACATTTTGCCAATAAGCATCCCCATTATCAAACTTTTGTTTTGCATCTGCCTTAGCCATTTTCCATGATTTTTTTGGGTCTACATGTTTGTCAAAAATACTAAATCCTCCTAAGGGGGAATAAGGCATCATGAAAACTCCCTTTAAATATTCAGGATTCATCATTTCATGGTGCAACGCTTGTATTCCCCTTGCATGAATAGAAACTCCCTTACGCATTTCAAAGAGAGAAAAATAAGGACTATCAAAGGTTGGAAAAAACAATTTAGGATTTTTAGAGGCTAATTCACCGGCTTTTTTCACTCTATCGGTTGTCCAATTCGATAAACCAATCATCGAATAAAATTGTGTCAATTCATGAGAACTTAAAGCTGTTAAAATTTTTTCTACACAGGTCCGACATTCCTTAATGACCTTAAATCCAACAGAATTAAAGAAATCCCGATGTAATAAATAAACGGTAGGATTACCATTTAAGTTTTGCAAAGAATGTTGAATTTCCTCTTTTATTGCCTTTATCATGTCTTCTACCGTGCCATCTAAACGGCTATCATAGGTCCCTGGAGGGACGTTCATTAATTCGATTTCCCCGTTGGGAATTGCGGAAAATTCAACACCTTTTTCCTTCAATGCTTCTAGGAACTCATCAGAATGATAGCCTGCTCCCAATTTCCTGCTGTAAGAAAGGTCATAGGGAAATCCCCCTTTTGTAATAACATAAATTTTTCTATCTGGGTTTAATCGACTATCAACATAGAAGTCGTCGCGCTTGATCATTTCCCTCCTTGATTCAAGATATCTACCGATAAGATTTTCAATATTTCCTACATAAATAGGCGAAGTATCGATAACATTGATACCATTGCGTACAGCTTCATCTAAAACCTTAAAGACCTCTTCATCTGTTTGTTCTGTCTGTCCTAAATGAACCCATCCACCTTGTTTCAAATGATCCGTACCCATGATTAAACGTGAAAAAAGCAACACCTTTCCATCACGATCAATCACTTCTACATACTCCATTTGGCCCGCTTGACTTGATGAACTCAAGGCGTATCCCTTTGTAGGAACCAAAAATGAGGCGAGAACCATGATTGCCGAAAGAACCAAAGAAGCTGTTTTCATATTTCTCCTCTATATTCAAAAGTTTTCCAGTCAACTAACCAGTGCTTAACCGATGGGCTCACCTCCATGTAGGGCCATTCGTTTGATTTCTCTGCGATTTTCATACCGATGAAAACAACGTAAACTTGAAAGAAGTCTACTTTAAAAACGCCATGACATTTTTGAATCATCAACTGTCATTTTCCAAAACACCCCGTTGCCTCTTTCTTCTTTTTGTGGGGATAGGGGTTTAATTGGATTCAGGGTCATACTTCCATTGCAGGGCAAAACGGCTGTTTAGGTAGCCAACTTTTTGCATTATTTTAAGCTTAAAATACTCCATGTTTTTATATCCATAAGCTTGCCACTTTAAACCCTTAATGGCGCGATTTGTTCCTTCGACAACACCACTTGAGTAGCGATGCTCGAAGTAGTTCCAAAAGCGTAGATCTTTCATTATATTTCTTATCCAATCAAACACTCCCTGAGCACCAAGATCCATTGACCACTGATAAATCTCTGCAAGCATAACGTTGGCGTCTAACGTACATCAACAAACCTCCCCACATTTTGGTATTTGGTAAAAATTGTTAGCCTGACTTCAGTCCATAACTGTAGGAGGTTTTCATATGAAGTGTTGGGTCTCTGCTGGCAGAGCAGAAAAAAAACAA